>JAXDNZ010000361.1:0-6286 GCA_034669185.1 Hyphomicrobiales bacterium | reverse complement strand
TGCAGCGCGTCCAGCATCGACCACAGCACGCTGCATTTGATCTCAAGCGCATCGAGCACCATGCGCTGCTCCGCCGGCGTACGCGCGTTGCGCTTCACGTAATCAAGCGCGAAGTCGGAATCCTTCTTCGCCTGTGGCGGGCGCTTGGCGAAATAGGCGAGCGTTTCCGCGGTGACGAAATCGTAGCCCTTGAGCATGCCTTCGACGCGCTCGCCGATGATGACCGGCGAGAACAGCTCGGTGAGCGAGGAGGCGATCGCCTCGAGCAGGGTCTTCTCACGCACGAAATGCACATAGGCCTCGACGGCGAATTTGGTGCCGGGCAGGAGCCCGCGCAGCGAGGTGACGTAGTCGCGGTCGAGCCCGAGCCCGTCGGTGAGCTTGAGCCAGCGCGCAATTCCGCCGTCCCCTTCATGCTCGCCGTCGTGGTCGTGCAGGCGCGAGCGCCATTCACGGCGGATCGAGGGGTCATCGCAGCGCGCGATCAGGCTCGCGTCCTTCAGCGGGATCATCGCCTGATAGTAGTAGCGGTTGAGTGCCCAGGCCTGCACCTGGCCCTTGGTGCATTTGCCGCCGTGCAGGAGGCCATGAAACGGATGCAGGCGGTGATAGCGCTTCGCGCCGATGTCGCGCAGCCCGGCTTCGAGGACATCGGCCGTCAGCAGCTTCACAGCAAGATCTCCTGCCCGTCGGCGGCGATCTCCCAGCCGGCGGCTTCGACGCGGGCACGCTCCGGCGATCCATCGATGAGCACCGGATTGGTATTGTTGATGTGGATGTAAATGCGCCGCTTGCCAAGGCCTTCGAGCGCCGCGAGCGAGCCGTCGGCGCCATCGATCGGCATATGGCCCATGCGCCGGCCGGTCTTGGTGCCGGTTCCCGATGCGATCATCTCGTCGTCGGAGAAAAGCGTGCCGTCGAACAGCACCACGTCGGCGCGCCCGATGCGCTCGCGCAGCGCGGGCGTCACGGCTGCGGCGCCGGGCACGAAGAGGAGGCGCGCGTCACGAGCCGTGATCTCAGCGCCGACGTTCGCGCCGGTTTCCTCGTCGGTCTTCACGCTTTGGCTTTCCAGATAGAGCGGCACCTTACCGGGCACGGTGAACAGCTCCGCCGTCAGGCCGCCCGGCAAGCCGAAAGGCTCGCCCAACGGAACGGTGCGCCGGATGACCACATCGTCGGCCAGCGCCGCGAACATCGGATTGTCGGCGAGCGCGCCGAGCGTCTCGGCTGTGCCGAACACCACGAAGGGCTGGCGCTCACGGAGATTGAGCAAGCCGGCGGTCTGATCGATCTCGCCGCCGGTCAGCACCACGGCTTCGATCGGGCTCCCACGCAGTCCGCCACGCGGATGCAGGGCTGGCGTCGCGGCGAGTTGAGCACGAAGATCGGGAGCGGCGTTGAGCAGGGTCCAGCGGGCGCCGTCGGCCGAGATCGCAAGGCTCGTCTGTGTGCGTGGCGTTACGCGCGCATCACCGTCCCATGCGAGACGGCACACAGGACAGCGACAATTCCATTGGGGGAATCCACCACCGGCCGCGGCACCCAGCACGATGGCGGTGAGACGCGCCACAAGCCCCGGCGTGCGATCAGCAAAAGTGGGCACCGGTTTTGCGTCCGATCGCACGCCAATTGTTGGCTAGCGCATGATCTTTACGGCGTACCGGTCGCCGCTTCGCCGGATCAGGCGCGGGCGGGGCTCGGGCCCAGTACCAGGAAGTCTAACGTCAGAATTCGGCCGGCAGATAGCCGTTGATCTCAAGGCCGATGCAGATCTCGACAAGAGTTGGGGTGGTCCAGGCCATAACGTCCTCCACGCGGAATTCCGGCTGCCTTTGGCAGGTGTCAGGAGAGTATTCAACCAACGCGGCGCGCGCAACTGGCGTTCGGCCGACGACCCTCAATAAGCTGTGATTCTTCAAACAATTGATAACACAGGGGATTCCCGCCGGGCGGTCAGCTCGGCGGCGGCGCGGGCTTCTCCAGGCCGCCCAGGTCCGGCTCGCCGACGCGGGCGAGCATGGCGGCCCGGGCGGCATCGCGTAAGGCCAGCATCGCCGAGAAGTCAGTACCGGAGGGATGGATCGGCTCGGCGATCTCGACGCTGATCGGCGTGCGGCGCGGGAACCACTGCTCGCCGCGCAGCATCGTGCGCGTTCCGCGCAGAACGCCGGGCACGACCGGAAGGCCGGTGTCGGCTGCCACTTTGAAGGCGCCGAGATAGAAGCCGAGGAGGCCGGCGCGGCGGGTGAAGGTGCCTTCCGGGAAGAACACGAACAGGCGGCCGCGCTTTGCCATGTCGGTCACGGCCTGCGCATCGGCGAGGCTTGCGGCGGCATCGAAGCGCTCGACGAACTGGATGCCGAGCCGGCGCAGCAGCACGCCGGCGAAGAATTGCTCGGAGAGCTCCTTCTTGGCCACGAATGCCGGCTCGCCAGGCAGCACGGCGGCGAGCACCACCGCGTCCATGTAGCTCGCGTGATTGAATACGACCACGGCGTTGCCGCGCGGGATGCGATCGAGGCCTTCGACCCTGACCGGTACGCCGACGAGCGCCAGCGCGCCGCGCGCGATGCCGCGCAGCGCGGCCCAGCGCGAGGACAGCGTCGGCAGCACCATCGCGATCCATGCGAGCAGGAAGCCAAGCCCGATGATCAGCCACCACCACGCCGCATAGAGCGTGTCGCCGATCAGCCGCGCGAAGCGCGTCACCGATTTGCCCGCGCTCGACAGCGACAGGCGCGCGATCTGCCACCACAACGCGCTCTGCTTCACGTCGGTGCGGCCGGTCTCGTAAAGCTCCCTGGCCGAGGAGCGGCGCACCTTGCCGCTCGAGGTCTTCGGCACCGCGCGCGGCGGAACCAGCACGATGTCGTCGGCAGCCGCGCCCGCGATCGCGGTGACGACCTCGTGCGCCTTGGCGAGCAGCGTGGCGCGCGCGGCCGGGTCGCTCTCTTTCGTCTCCGCCATCACGACGAGGCGTTCGGTGCCGGTCGCGGGATCGGGCGAGCCGAAGGCGGCGACACCGCCCTTGCGGATGCCGGGCACCGCCGCGACCGCTTCCTCGATCTCCTGCGGATAGGTGTTGCGGCCGGCGCGGATGATGATGTCCTTCACCCGCCCGGTGATGTGGATGTCGCCGTTCGCGATGTAGGCGCGATCGCCGCTCTTGACCCAGCCGTCGTGGAAGAGCTCGCGGGTCTTCGCTTCGTTGCGGAAATAGCCCTTGGTGAGCGAAGGGCCGCGGAATTCGAGCATGCCCTCGTGGCGCTCGCCGACCTCGTGGCCGCCGTCATCGACGATGCGCACCTCGTTGTTGCGGATCGGATGCCCGCAGGCGACGATCTCGATCGCATCCGGGTCGTTTTCGTCCGCCGGCTCCGCGTAGCCGCGTCGCGCAAGCTGCTCGCGCTTGATGCGGTCGATCACCGGACCGCGTCCGGCGGGCGGGAAGCACAGGCCGACGCAGTTCTCGGCGAGGCCGTAGCTCGGCGACGGCACGCCGTAGCTCATGCCGTATTTGCCGAAGCGCTCGGTGAAGCGGCGCAGCGTGGTCGGCGAGATTGGCTCGGCGCCGTTGACCACGAAGCGCAGCGCCGAAAGGTCAAGTCCTTCGAGATCGGCGTCGTCGATGCGGCTGGCGGTCAGCTCGAACGCGAAGTTCGGCCCGCCGGAGAACGTCGCGCGATATTTGTGCATGGTCCACAGCCACGTGGCGGGGCGGACCAGGAAGCTGATCGGCGACATCACGTAGAGCCGGGCGCCGAAATAACAGCAGCCGAGCCACGCGCCGATCAGCCCCATGTCATGATAAAGCGGCAGCCAGCTCACAAACACGTCCGCCGACGTCGCCTCCATCGCGCCGCCCATCGAGCGCACGTTTTCCAGGAGTGCGATGTGGGTCAGCATCACGCCCTTCGGGTCGCCGGTGCTCCCTGAGGTGTATTGCATCAGGCCCAATGCATTCGGATCGTTCAGCGGCGGCAGCGGATGCGCAGAGCGCTGCGCCGACAGCGTGGCGACGGTCTCGACGCTCTCCAGCGTGTCGACCTGGCTGCGCAGCAGCACGGCGAGCGCACGGCCTTCCGGCACCGTGATCAGCATGCGCGCGCCGGCATTGCGCAGGATCACGACCTGGCGGCGCATGTGCTCCTCGATCTGCGCCATGCGGGCGGGCGGATAGATCGGCACCGGCACGCCGCCCGCATAGAGGATGCCGAAGAACGAGGCGAAGAAATCCGTTGAGGTCGGCAGCATCAGCGAGATGCGGTCGCCCGGCACGATGTCGCGGCTGATCAGCCCCTGCGCGACCGCGCGCGCGGCCGCCTGCAGATCGCGATAGCTCATGGTGCCGAGCACGGTGTTTTCGTCCTGCAGCACCGTGACATGCAGGTGATCGGGGTGGTTCTCGACATGCCAGTCGAGCATCTCGGTCAGCGTCTTGGCCTGCTCGGGCTGGCCGATCAGCGGCACGTCGGACTGCGTCAGAATTTCGGGCGCGATCGCCAGATGCCCGCCGGGCGCGGCCTGCTCGACGGCCGCCAGCAGGTCGCGCACCGTGTCCATCTCGGCGACGGCCGTGACGGCGAGGCGGACGCGGAAGATGCGCTCGATGCGCAGCACCAGTTCGGTGCGGCCGAGGCTGTCGATGCCGAGATCGCGGTCGAGGCGGCTGGCGAGTGAAACGTCGCCGCGTTTCAGCCGCTGCGGGCTGAGCTCGCGCACCAGCTCGCGCACGACCGCGAGCAGTTCCGGCTCACGCGACGGCCGATCCAGGTCCATTCGGTACTCCCCAAGGCGGCGCAGAATAGGAGTCGGGCGATGTCCGCGCTAGCCCCGCGATATCGGTGCGTTGCTAGAACAACCCGCTCGTCTGCCCGCCGTCGACCGCGATCGCGGCGCCCTGGATGTGGCGCGCGCGCTCGGAGGCGAGGAACAGCGCAAGCTCCGCTACGTCGTCCGGCTGGCCGATGCGGCGCAGGCCGTCTTTCGCCATCGCCTGTTTGCGCGCTTCGTCCGGCGTGATGCCGCTCGCCTTCGCGCGCTGCTGCAGCAGCGTGGTGACGCGATCGGTTTCCGTCAGACCCGGATGGATCACATTGACGTTGACGCCATCCTTCTTGCCGAGGACTGACAGGCCCTTCGAGAAATTGGCCATTGCGGAATTGACCGAGCCGCCGATCAGGAACAGCGCGTCGGGCGTGCGTGCCGCGCCTCCGATGATGTTGACGACGCGGCCTTCGCGCTCCTTCAGCATCGGCCAGAACAGCCTGCACAGGCGCACGCAGGCGAAATATTTCAGCGCGAAGCCGTCGTGGAACGCGTCGTCGGGCAGCTCGAGAAAGTTGCCGCTGCGCGTCGCGCCCGCATTGTTCACCAGCACGTCGCAGCGCCCGGCCTTTTCCCGCACGAATGCGTGTAGCGCCTCGCAGGCTTGAAGTGTCTTCTGGTCGCCTGGGACGGTGAACGGATTCGGTCCTTGGTTGCCGATCTCGGCCGCGGCCTTGTCGAGGTTATCCTGCGAGGACGCCGCCTGTACGGTCTGCGCGCCTTCGCGCGCGAACGACAGGGCGATCGCCTTGCCAATGCCGCGGCTGCCACCGGTGACGACGACGACCTTGTCGCTGAACTCGCCCATTTTTCCGTCCCTGCCGTTCTTTATGAAGCGCGCAAACTTGTAGGGCAGTTGCCGCGCGGTGCATAGTCGGGGGAGGCAAAACGGGGTTTCGCATGAGCGAGTTCTACGTCGCGGTCGGCGACGCCACGTCGTTTTCAAAGACTGTCGGCGAATACGACGTCTACGCGTTCGCCGGCATCTCCGGCGACTTCGCTCCCAATCACGTCAACAAGGCCTATATGGAGAAGTCCGGCTACGGTGCGCTGATTGCCCACGGTGCGTTGCTGGTCGGCTACATGTCGGCGGCCTCGACGCAGATGGCCGCGAGCTCCCGCACGGACGCAAGCGTCGTGGGCGTGTCGCTCGGTTACGACCGCATGCGCTTCCTCGCTCCGGTGTTCTTCGGCGACACCATCACGGTGAACTACACGATCGCGTCGATCGACACGGAGAAGCTGCGTGCGACCGCCGACATCAAAATCACCAACCAGGACGGCACGCTGGTCGCAATCGCGACGCATCTGCTGAAATGGGTGAGGAACGCCTGATACTCCGCACGCGCCGCCCCTTACCCTCCCCTGGAGGGGGAGGGGTCGGCGAGCATGAGCAACGCGAATGCGAGCCGGGGTGGGGTGAAGAGTCTAACGAAAGTCACCCCACCCCGACGCT
>JAXDNZ010000360.1:0-2560 GCA_034669185.1 Hyphomicrobiales bacterium | reverse complement strand
AGCCGCTTGTCGGCCGGTATGCCGGCGAACAATTCGTCGATATCGCGCACGCCGATATGCGCCAGCATCTCGGCTCGGTCGTCGGGGGTGAGCGGCAGATAGCGCATGCAACGTCTCCGGCTCAGGCGAACGACATCGCACCGTCGACCACGACTTCACTCTTCACCGAGTTGGCGATGTAGCATTCCTCGTGCGCCAGGTGATGCAGCTCATCGAGCTGCGTTTCGCTCGGCCGCTTGTCCCCGGTGAACGTGATGGCGGGATGCAGCGTCACCTTCGACACCCACATCTTGCCCGCCTCGTTCCTGGTCATCACGCCGACGGCGTCGTCCTCGTAGGCATCGACGACGAAGCCCTGCTTCGCCGCGACATAGAGGAACGTGAGCATGTGGCAGCTCGACAGCGCGGCGACGAGCGCCTCTTCCGGGTCGACCGCTTCGGCGACCGAATACGGCAGCTTCACGCTCAGCGGCGAAGACGATCCCGGCACCGTGATGCCGCCGTCGAAGCTCCAGCTGTGTGCGCGGCTGTAGCGCTGATCCGTGAACGGTACGCCGTCCTGACGCTTCCAGGTCACGGTCGCGCGATATTCGTGTGCCATTTGCGTCCTCACGACAGAGTGGCGAGGTAGTCCTTGTACTGCTCGGCGCTCATCAACGCGTCGAGCTCGCTCGCATCGGCGAGCTTGAGGCGGAAGAACCAGCCCTTGCCCTCGGCGTCCTCGTTGACGGCGGCCGGCGCGCCGTCGAGCGACTGGTTCACGGCGACGACCTCGCCGCCCGCCGGCGCATAGACGTCGCTCGCTGCCTTGACCGACTCGACCACCGCCGCCTCGCCGCCCTTGTCGACCTTGCGGCCGACCTCCGGCAGCTCGACGTAGACGATGTCGCCGAGCTGCTCTTGCGCATGCTCGGTGATCCCCACTGTGGCGACGTCGCCGTCGAGGCGGATCCATTCGTGGTCCTTGGTGTAGCGTGTGTCGGCCATCTTTCGGTTCCTCGATTTAAGCGCGTGCGTATCGATGCGGCACGAACGGCAGCGCCACGATCGTCGCCGGCATCGGCTTGTCGCGCACGATCAGCTGGACCGCGGTGCCGGGCGCCGCGTGCTCGCGTGTCACGTAGCCCATCGAGACCGGGCCGTTCACGGTCGGACCGAAGCCGCCGGATGTCACCTTGCCGATCGCGTCGCCATCGGCGGAGCGGACTTGCGTGCCCTCGCGCGCGGGCGCGCGTCCCTCCGGCTTGATGCCGACGCGCACGCGGCCCGCGCCGTCCGCGATCTCGCGCTGGATGCGCTCGGCGCCGGGGAATCCTCCTTCGGCGCGGCGGCGCTTGCCGATCGACCAAGTCAGCGCTGCTTCGACCGGTGACGTGCTCGTGTCGATGTCGTGCCCGTAGAGGCACAGTCCGGCCTCGAGGCGCAGCGAGTCGCGCGCGCCGAGCCCGATCAGCTTGACCGATGGCTCGGACAGGAGCCGCTCGGCGATCGCACGCACGCGCGTCGCCTTGCAGGAGATCTCGTACCCGTCCTCGCCGGTGTAGCCGGAGCGGCTGATGTGACAGTCGATACCATCGAAGCGCGTGGTGATCGCGCTCATGAAGGGCAGCGCCACGGCCTCGGTGCAGTGCCGCCCGACCGCCTGCACGGCAAAAGGCCCCTGCACGGCGATCAGCGCGCGATGGTCCGCGCGCAGGAGACGCACGCCGGCCGGCAATTTGCCTTCGATGTGCGCGTAATCGGCGTCCTTGGTCGCCGCGTTGACCACCAGCATCAACACGCCGTCCTCTTCCGGGTCGACGGGACGCGTCACCATCAGGTCGTCGAGAATGCCGCCGTTCTCGTCGGTCAACTGGGTATAGCGCTGGCGGCCGGGCGCGAGGCCGAGGATATCGCCAGGCACCAGCGTTTCGAGCGCGCGCGCGACCGTCTCGTGGTCGGCGCCGACCAGAAATGCCTGACCCATGTGCGAGACATCGAACAGACCGGCCGCCACGCGCACGTGATTGTGCTCGGCAATGATGCCGCTCGCGTACTGAACCGGCATGTCGTAGCCGGCGAACGGCACCATGCGGGCGCCGCGCGCCGTGTGCAGCGAATGCAAGGGGGTGTGCCGCAGCGGCGCAGCCGCAGCCTGCCCCATCGCATCGCCGGTCGCGATCGCGGCCGCCTCGGGCGGATGCTCCGGCGCAACAGACGGCGCAGTTTCCGGCGCAGCCGCCTCGGGAGCTTCGGTCTCGGATGTCTCAGTCATAACCGGCTCCGCATAGGTGACTCGCGCGGGCAACCTACCCGTTCGAGCCCCCTCTGTCGCGGAACCTGAGAGATTTCGCCGCGAGCCGCGCGGCCTACTCCGTCGGTGAGAGACGCCTTACGGCGCCGCTGCTTTCCAGAGTTTCATCCCCCTGCGGTCCGTTTGCCTGAGCGTTTCCGGGGCGGTTGCGCCTTCGGCGCCGGCTTTGCTGGTAAGGCGCGGCCGGTCTCTCCCGCAGGGTTCGTTTGAATCGGGGAGATCGTAGAACTGTGGCACGCCAAGTCAATGAGGGGAGACCGGGAGACA
>JAXDNZ010000359.1:0-2711 GCA_034669185.1 Hyphomicrobiales bacterium | reverse complement strand
CCGCCAGGCGGCGCGCGCTGCGCTTGCCGCCGTCTTCTTCGTTGCGTTGCCGGCCACGCTCGGCGCGCAAACTCCGACCCAGCAGGAACTCGCCCGCGTCTCATCGGCCGGAAATTATCTCGCGGCGCGCAGCGCCGCGGCGCAACGCGACGCGGTCGCGGCTTCGGCTTACTACCGGGCAGCGTTGCGCGCAGACCCGAAGAATCCGGTGCTGCTCGAGCGCGCGTTCCTTTCGGTGCTGGTGGACGGCGAGGTCGACGAGGCCGCGCGGCTGGCCGAGCGCGTGATCCAGAGCGACCGCACCAACCGCGTCGCGCGCCTTGTACTCGGCGTGCGCGCGATCAAGCAGAAGCAGTATGTGGCGGCGCGCCAGCAGATCGCGCAGTCGGTGCGCGGCCCGATCGCAGATCTCACCGCGACGCTGATTACCGCCTGGACGCTGCAGGGCACCAACGAGACACGCACCGCGATCGACAACGTCGATCGCCTCACCGGGCCCGAATGGTACGCGATCTTCAAGGATCTCCATGCCGGACTGATCCTCGACCTCGCCAACAACAAGCGCGAGGCGGGCAAGCGGCTGGAGCGGGTCTACAAGCTCGACGGCAATGCGCTGCGCGCGGTCGAAGCTTACGGACGCTGGGCCTCGCGCAATCTTCCCAAGGAAGATGCGCTGAAGATTTTCGAGGAATTCGACAAGGTACTGCCGCAGCATCCGCTGGTGGTCGAGTCGATGAACGAGATCAGGGCCGGCGAGAAGCTGAGCCCGCTTGTCGACTCGGTGCAGGCGGGTGCGGCCGAGGTGCTGTTCGGGCTCGGAACGTCGCTCGGGCGGCAGGGCGGCGAGGATCTCGCGCTCGCCTATCTGCAGCTTGCGGTCTATCTCGCGCCGCGCCATCCGCTCGCGCTAATGTCGCTCGCCGATCTCTACGAACAGCTCAAGAAGCCGCAGCTCGCGATCAACGTCTATCAACGCGTGCCGGCGGAATCCGGGCTCAGGCGCAACGCCGACATCCAGCTTGCCACCAACCTCGATGCGCTTGATCGCACCGATGAGGCCAAGAAGCTGCTCGAGAAGCTGATCGCGGGCCGCCCCAACGACCTTGAGGCCATCACGGCGCTCGGCAACATCATGCGCGCGCGCAAGCAATTTGCCGACTGCGGCGACACCTACAGCAAAGCCGTCGCCACAGTGAAGAACCCGCAGAAGCCGAACTGGGTGCTGTTCTATTTCCGCGGCATCTGCTTCGAGCGGTCCAAGCAGTGGGAGAAGGCGGAAGCCGATTTCAAGAAGGCGCTCGACCTGTTCCCGGATCAGCCGCACGTCCTCAACTACCTCGGCTATTCCTGGGTCGATCAGGGCATCAACCTCGACGATGGCATGCGCATGATCCGCCGCGCCGTCGAACAGCGGCCGGACGACGGCTACATCGTGGACTCGCTCGGCTGGGCCTATTACCGCATCAATAATTACGACGAAGCGGTGAAGCAGCTCGAGCGCGCCATCGAGCTCAAGCCCGAGGATCCGACCATCAACGATCACCTGGGCGACGCCTACTACAAGGTCGGGCGCACGCTCGAGGCGCAGTTCCAGTGGGCGCACGCACGCGACCTCAAGCCCGAGCCGGACGATCTGAAGAAGATCGAGGAAAAGCTGAGAACCGGCATGCTGCTGGACGATCCGGCGACCGCCGAGGCCGCGAAGGCAGTGAAGAAGCCGAACGGCGGCTGATCCGCCGTGCCGAGCGCACGCGCGGTGCGCGCCGAGTTCGCTCCCGCCAAGGTCAATCTGACGCTGCACGTGATCGGTCGGCGCCCCGACGGCTATCACGAGATCGAAAGCCTCGTCGTGTTCGCCGACGTCGGCGACCGCCTGACATTTTCGCCGGGTGGCGCGCTCGAACTTGTCGTGCGCGGGCCGACCGCGGCAGCAGCGGGTCCAGAGGGTGGGAATCTGGTGCTCAAGGCGGCACGGCGGCTCGCCGAGCGCGTCGAAGGACTGGAGCTCGGCCGCTTTACCCTCGACAAGAGGTTGCCGGTTGCGGCCGGTCTCGGCGGCGGGTCCTCCGACGCGGCTGCTGCGCTCCGGCTTCTGGCCCGACACAACGACATCGCGCTCGAGGATCCGCGCGTGCATGAGGCCGCTCGGCTCACCGGCGCGGACGTGCCGGTTTGCCTCGATCCACGTGCTCGCATGATGTGCGGCATCGGGGAGAGATTATCCGCGCCGATGACGATCACGTCATTGCCAGCGGTACTGGTCAATCCGGGCGTGTCGCTGCCGACGAAAGATGTGTTCGAGAAGCTGGCCGCGCGCGCGTCTGCCGCTCCGCACGATCCGCTCTCTCTCCTTTCCTCGCCTGCCGGGCAGGATGGGAAGAGGGGACGTTTCGACATGACATCTCTATCTGATGCCCGCAACGATCTCGAGCCCCCGGCCATTGCGCTCCAGCCCGTCATCGCCGAGACACTGTCGGCGCTGCGCGCCGCCGCGAAGTGCCGGCTCGCGCGCATGTCGGGATCGGGCGCGACCTGCTTTGCGCTGTTCGAGTCCGGCCGGGCCGCGACCGCGGCCGCACGGACGTTGCGTGCCAATCATCCGCACTGGTGGGTGCGCGCGGCGACATTCGGGCCATAGATCGGATTTGCGGCGTGGCAGGGGGCATCGAGGAGCGCGTCTTCATCGCCGGCGCCGGGCCGGTCGGGCTGAC
>JAXDNZ010000358.1:0-6392 GCA_034669185.1 Hyphomicrobiales bacterium | reverse complement strand
ATGAAGATGATGCAGGGCGCGTTCTTCTTGGCCTGCTCGAACATGTCGCGGACGCGGCTGGCGCCGACGCCGACGAACATCTCGACGAAGTCAGAACCCGAAATGGTGAAGAACGGCACGTTGGCTTCGCCCGCGACCGCACGCGCGATCAGGGTTTTACCGGTGCCGGGAGGGCCGACCAACAGCACGCCGCGCGGAATCCGGCCGCCGAGGCGCTGGAATTTTCCGGGATCGCGCAGGAATTCGACGATCTCCTGCAGGTCCTGCTTGGCCTCGTCGACGCCCGCGACGTCCTCGAAGGTGACGCGGCCATGCGCTTCAGTCAGCATTTTTGCGCGCGACTTGCCGAAGCCCATCGCCTTGCCGGCGCCGCCCTGCATCTGGCGCGAGAGGAAAATCCACACGCCGATCAGCGCGATGAACGGCAGCCACGAGACCAGCAACGAGACGAACCACGGCACGTTGTCGCCTTGGGGCCGCGCGGTGATCTGCACGTTCTTGCCGTAGAGGCGCTGGATCAGCGTCTGGTCGTTCGGCGCGTAGGTCTGGAAGCTGCGGTTGTCGGTGTAGGTACCGTGGATCTCCGGACCCTGAATGACCACGTCGCGCACGCGGCCGGCATCGACATCGGTGAGGAGTTGCGAGAACGAGATGTCCTGCGACGACGTGCGCGTTCCAGGGTTCTGGAACAGCGTGAACAGCGCGAGCAGCAGGAGGACAATGATCACCCACAGGGCGAGATTGCGGAGGTTGGCGTTCATCCCAAATCCTTCACGAACCGGCCGGGCCTTCGGCTCCCGTCGGTCACTGGCGGCCGTGATTCGCGAGGCTCACCCGCGTCCACCGGTCCAATGTAGGTTCCGACCGCCCTTCTGCCAAGGGAATTGGCCTAATCTGCGTCATCTTGAGCGGCCCTTGGTGAACGCGCCTTTGCGGGACGAAGTGCCTGTTTTCGCGAGCGAACGGCGCGGTGGCGCACGCTCGACGGTGAGTTTGGCGCCCGAAAGCGTGATGAGCGCGCCGGCAAGGGTGCGGCGCACGCGACCGCGCGTCGCGCTCTGCGGGCTTGGCTTGCCCGGGCAGACGAGATCGATGTGAAGCGCCTCGAGCTGTCCCAGTTCGGGCGCTCCCTCCCGCCCGACATGGGCGATCATCCGGGCCAGGATCCGAACGCCGATCTCCGCAGGCAATTCGACGAACGCCGCCCGGTCGACAGAGACCGGCCCGCGCGAAGGCCAAGGCTCCGGCCACAAGGCGGCGAGGGCCGCATTGCAAGCCCGCCACAGGACCTCATCGGCGCGCTCCATCCGGCGCGCGAGCCTGCCGAGCCGCTCCGCGGTCAGTCCTTCGCGTGCCAATACCGGCAGCAAGGCGCGCAATCGCGAGCGCGCGAACCGCGGATCGGCGTTGGACGGATCGGTCGCATACGCGATCTTGGCGGCTCCAAGCGTGGCGACCAGCCGTGCTTTCGACGTCGTCAGGAACGGCCGAACGAGCAGGAGGGCCCTGCCCTGGTCGACCGGCACACCCGCGCGCCGTCCCATGCCGGCAAGTCCGCTGACCCCGCTGCCGCGCGCCATTCGGAACAACACGGTTTCCGCCTGATCGTCGAGCGTATGGGCGGTCAGAATGTGCCGCGCGCCCGCCTTGCGCGCGGCACCGGAGAGCAGGCGGTATCGCGCCTCGCGCGCCGCGACTTGAATGCCGGTCTTGGGCTTCCTGCCGATCCAACGCAGCGTGCGGTGCTCCACGCCGAGGCGCTTGCAGAGCCGCTTCACCGCCAGCGCTTCGTGTGCGGACCGCGGTCGCAAACCGTGATCGATCGTCACGGCGATCAGCTTGGGTCCGCGCGTCATGCTGCTGCGCCAACGCGCCATCAGCCACAGGAGTGCGATCGAGTCCGGTCCTCCCGAGACTGCCACGACCAGCGACGGCAGTTCGGCGAGATCGCCAAACAGCGCGGCCGCTTCAGCCTCGGTAACGGGCGTCTCGTCTGCGCGCTCGCGCATCGCTGCTGTCATCCCGGCTGCCGCAAGCGCTCATCCGGGATCCATTTAACATGACCTGACCGATGCGCGATGGATCCCGGCTCTCGCGTGTAGCGCGTCGCAGACGCGCGTAAACGCGCTTTACGGCGCTCTCGGCCGGGAAGACAGAGAAGCGTCAGCAGCCGATGCGCTTCTGCTCGCGCTCGGCCGCGCTCTTCACGCCCGCCGAGGCGCGCGGATGCTTGCGCGGTATCTCGCCCAAGGTCGCGCAGGCAGCTTCCTTCTCCTTCAGCGCGGCAAGCGACTGGCCGAGCCGCAGCAGCGCCTCGGGCGCCTTGCCGGAACCCTCGAATTTGGTCGAAACCGCAAGGAAGGATTCCGCGGCGTCGCGATAGCGTTGGCGCTGGAACAGGCTTTCGCCGAGCCAATAGTTCGCATCCGCGACCATCCGGTCGCTCGGATACTTCTTCAGAAAAGCGCGCAACGCATCTTCGGCAAGTGCGTAGTCCTTGCGCAGCACGTAACCGTAGGCGAGGTCGTACTCGTCCTTCGGCGTGTTGGTCGGCGCCATCACCATCTGCGTGCCGGTGGCGTTGGGATTGCGCGGCGGAGGGGCCGGCAGCACGCCGGGAATGGTGCGGATTTCGCTGGGCCGCGCAGCGACAGGCCCTGGTGGAGCAAGCGATGGATCCTCGGCCGCCTCGCTCGACAGCGTCGAGAGGTCGAGCGGCGCGCCGGCGCGCCGCCCGTGCGGTACGCCGATCTGAGGCTCATCGTCCGCGATCGCACCCGGCGGCGGGGGTACGGGCGGCAGCGAGCCGAGGGTACGCGGCGCACCCGGTGCACCGGGGTGCTCGTTCGGGTCGAACACGTCGGAGCGGCGCGGAATCGCGCCCGGAGCCGGAGGCGGCAGGGGCTGGGATGAGGCTTGCGGCGGCATCATCGGCGCGGGCTGTGGAGCGGCCGCGATGGAGGGCCGCGGCGCGGCGCCCGGGCGGGGCCCGTTATCGTGCTGCGCGCTACGCAGTTGCTGCTCGAGCTGCTGGTTGCGGTATTGAAGCTGCTCGATCGTGCCGGTGAGCTGGCGCACCTGCGTCTCGAGCCGATTGAGCCGCATCACCAGGTCGGACTCGCTCATCTGCGCGCTCGCGGGAAGCGGCGCAAGCGCGAGAGAGGCCGCAAGCGCGGCGAAAGCCGCGAAGGAAAATCGGGTCATGGCCGCTACAAATGATCGTTGCGCGTTCGCCGACAATCGCGAATCGCTACGTCCAAATTGTGACAGTGGCGTTTACGAACGATTAACCGACCGCGCTTTGTCGCCATGGTTCGAGACGCGCCCTTCGGGCGCTCCTCACCATGAGGCCCTCATCCCGAGGATCACTATCGGGTCCTCATCCTGAGGAGCGCGGCGCAAGCCGCGCGTCTCGAAGGATGGTCGCGGGCTCACGCCGCTTTCTGTTTCACGGCCTCGTCGCGCAGCGCGCGACGGAGGATCTTGCCGACCGGCGTCTTCGGCAACTCGTCGCGGAACTCGACGAATTTCGGCCGCTTGTAGCCGGTGAGCTGTTCGGCGGCGAACTTCATCAACTCAGCTTCCGTGAGCGCCGGGTCGCGCCGCACCACGAATGCCTTCACGGCTTCGCCCGATCCCGTGTCGGGCACCCCGATCACCGCGCATTCGAGCACGCCCGGGTGCATCGCAAGCACGTCCTCGACCTCGTTCGGATAGACGTTGAAGCCGGACACCAGCACCATGTCCTTCTTGCGGTCGACGATCTTGACCATGCCGCGCTCGTCCATCACGCCGATATCGCCGGTGCGGAAGAACCCGTCCTTGGTCATCACCTGCGCGGTCTCGTCCGGACGCTGCCAGTAGCCCGCCATCACCTGCGGTCCGCGCGCGCAAATCTCGCCCGGCTGGCCGAGCGGCACCTCGTTGCCGGCGTCATCGCGGATCGAGATCTCGGTCGAGGGCACCGGCAGCCCGATCGTGCCACTGAACGCGGCGCTGTCGGCCGTGTTGCAGGTCAGCGTCGGAGACGTCTCCGACAGGCCGTAGCCTTCGATGATCGGGCATCCGGTGGCCTTGAGCCAACGGTCCGCGACCGCACGCTGCACCGCCATGCCGCCGCCGTTCGATGCCTTGAGCTGCGAGAAGTCGATCTTGCCGAAATCCGGATGCGCCAGCATCGCGTTGTAGAGCGTGTTGACCGCCGGGAACATGCTCGGCTTGTACTTTGCAAGCTCCTTCACGAGGTTTGGAATATCGCGCGGGTTCGGGATCAGCAGGCAGACGCCGCCGGCGCGAACGCTCAGCAGGAAGCACGCCGTCAAGGCGAAGATATGATAGAGCGGCAGCGCCGTGACGATGAAAAGCTGATCGACCTTCGGTTCGTGCGACAGCGCCGGCTGCAGCCAGGCATCGTTCTGCAACACGTTGGCCACGATGTTGCGGTGAAGCAGCGTCGCGCCCTTCGAGACGCCGGTGGTGCCGCCGGTGTACTGCAGGAAGGCGACGTCGTTCGGCGTGATCTCGCGCGTGTTGAGCGGCTTGCCGCGCCCGGCCGCGAGCGCCGCCTTGAAGGACAGCGCCTGCGGCAATGAATAGGCCGGCACCATCTTCTTCACCTTGCGCACGACCAGATTGACGATCGCGCCCTTCGGGAAGCCGAGCAGGTCGCCCATGGTGGCGACCACGACGTGCTTCACCCGCGTGTTGCTGATGACCTTCTCGAGCGTGGTGGCGAAATTCTCCAGGATGATCACGGCCTCGGCGCCGGAATCGTTGAGCTGGTGCTCGAGCTCGCGCGGCGTGTAGAGCGGGTTGACGTTCACCACCGTCATGCCGGCGCGCAGGATGCCGGCGGTCACGACCGGATACTGCAGCACGTTCGGCATCATCACGGCGACGCGGTCGCCGAACTTCAGGCCGGTGCCCTGGAGATACGCCGCGAAATCGCGCGACATGTCGTCGAGCTCGCCATAGCTGATCGACTTGTCCATGCAGATGAAGGCTTTGCGCTCGCGAAATTTCGCGAAGCTCTCCTCCAGCAGCGCGACAAGCGAAGCGTACTGCGACGGGTCGATCTCGGTCGGCATGCCCGGCGGATAGCTTTTGAGCCAGATGCGCTCCATGCGTTCCCCCAAAATGCGGCCCTGCCGGCCGCTTTGCGGCTATTGTGACGGTATGGCGCCGTTTGTCACCCTCGCCGGTGTGCGCCGCGTCACTCCGCCGCCACGGTCTCGGCTGCCGGCTTGCGTTTGCGGCCCTGCGTCCATTCCTCGAAACGCTGGACGATCACGAACAGCGACGGCACGAACAGCACGGCGAGGCAGGTCGAGGCGATCATGCCGGTGAACACCGTGATGCCGATCGACTTGCGCGCGCTCGCCCCCGCGCCGGTCGCGATCACCAGCGGCACGACGCTGAGGATGAACGCGATCGACGTCATCAGGATCGGCCGGAAGCGCGTCTGCGCGGCCTCGACGGCCGACTGGACGATCGAGTGCCCTTGCCTGATCCGCCGCTCGCGCGCGACCTCGACGATCAGGATCGCGTTCTTGGCCGAGAGCGCGATCAACAGGATCAGGCCGATCTGCACATAGAGATTGGCGTCGACCTTCAGCCCCAGCAGCGCCACGGCGGGCCCGAGCACCGCGAGCGGCACCGAGAGCACGATCGAGAGCGGCGCGTACCAGCTCTCGTACTGGCCGGCGAGAACCAGATAGACGAGCAGCATCCCGAGGCCGAACACCAGATACATCTGATTGCCGACGATCTTTTCCTGGAACGACAGCGCGCTCCATTCGAACCCGGTGCCGGCCGGAAGCGTGCGCGCCGCGATCTGCTCCATCAGCGCCATCCCCTGCCCCGACGAGACGCCCTGCACCGGAATGCCGATCACGGTCGAGGAGGGATAGAGATTGTAGAGGCTGATCAGCGGCGGACCGGTCGTCGGCACGAACGAGGCGAGCGTGCCGATCGGCACGGTCTGGCCCTGGCTGTTGCGCACCGTGAGGTCGGTAATGTCTTCCGGACGCAGGCGGAACTGCGCATCGGCCTGCACATAGGCCTGGAACGTGCGGCCGAACTTGTTGAACTGCACGACGTAGGCCGAGCCCATGAAGGTCTGGATAGTCGAGAACACCTGGTCGACATTGACGTGCAGCGTCTGCGCCTTCACGCGGTCGACGTCAATGCGATACTGCGGCGCATCGGCACGGAACGTGGTCATCACGCGCTGGAAGCTTGATTGGCTGGCTCCCGCCTCGACGATCGCGTCGGTCAGGTTCTGCAGCTTGGTGAAATCGAAGCTGCCGTCGCGCAGCTCGAGCTGCATCGTGAAACCGGACGCATTGCCGACGCCCTGGATCGGCGGCGGCGGCACGACCAGCACGCGCGCG
>JAXDNZ010000357.1:0-2743 GCA_034669185.1 Hyphomicrobiales bacterium | reverse complement strand
GAACGGCGGATGTTACGGCGCGGTGAGTGAAACGTGAAGAGTCGCAGCATGACGGCCCGGTGGCGGATCGGTTCAGGCCATAACGCCTCAATGTGGTGAGAGTTCGATCAGCCGGATCGCCCCGAGCCGCGTCATTTGACGTAGGCTCGCGGATACCGCCTGCGCGGCGCCGTTGCCGCTGTCCCGCCCGGCCTGCAATATACGTCTGCCGGGCGCATGTGTCCCATATCCGGCTTAAGGAATGACATGAGCCTGCCGCTCGTTGTCGGTATCAGCGGCGCCTCCGGCGTCGTCTATGGCGTGCGTCTTCTGGAATTGCTCAAGACCGCCGGCGTGCCGGCCCACCTCATCGTTTCGCGCTCGGCGGCGCAGACGCTGAAAGAGGAGATGGATCTTGGTGTCGACGCGGTACGCGCGCTCGCCGCGGTGAGTTACTCCAACAGCGACATGGGCGCGGCAATCTCGTCCGGCTCATTCAAGACCCGGGGCATGATCGTCGTCCCCTGCTCGGTGCGCACACTTGCCGACGTTGCGCACGGCGGCGGGGATTCGCTGATCGGCCGCGCCGCCGATGTCACGCTGAAAGAGCGTCGCCGTCTGGTGCTGGTCGTACGCGAAACGCCGCTTCATGCCGGGCACATCCGCAGCATGCTGGCGGCGACCGAAAACGGCGCGATCGTGATGCCGCCGGTGCCGGCGTTCTATGCGCGGCCGCAAAGCGTCAAGGACATCGTCGACCAGACCGCGGGCCGCGCGCTCGACCTGTTCGACATCGACGCCGGCATCGTGAAACGCTGGCGCGCCGAGCCCGCCCCCAAATCGGAATAGCAGGCTTGCAGGCCGAAAACCCGTTGTGGACCTTTTCCCTCGTGGTCTATGCAGAAGCGGGGGTGCAGGACGAATGCCTTGCCCTGCAGGAGCGCCTCGCGCTCGACGTCAATCTGCTGCTGCTGTGCGCCTATGCGGGAGTTCGGGGCGTGACGTTTTCGGACAATGATGTCGGGGCGGCGGCCGGCGTGGTCGCGGGCTGGCACGGGGATGTCGTGCGGCCATTGCGGGCGGCGCGACGCGCGCTCAAATCGATCGCGCGCGAGAATGCCGCCACGCTGCGCACCGAGGTCAAGATGGCGGAGCTCAAGGCTGAGCAGATCGAACAGGCGATGCTATGGGCGTGGTGGCGGGAGCGGCCGACAGGAGCAGCAGCCGATCCGCAAGCCGCGCTGACCGCCAATATGCAGCGTCTTTTCGGTCATCACGGCGCCAAAGGCATTGATCCGGCGCAGGCCGCGCCGAACCTGTTGCGGGCTGCGCTGCGGCACGCTTAAGAGATACCGATAGACCAACGAGGAACGACCGGGATGGATGCCGTACGCGAGCGCTTTCAGAATCTCCACGAATTTCTCAAAGTGGCGCGGTTCAATCTCAACCGCAACAACTGGGACTACATCACGGGCGGGACCGAGACCGAGACCACGCTCGCACGCAATCGCCAGTCGCTCGACTCGATCGCCTTCAAGGCGCGGGTACTGCGCAACGTCCAGAAGGTCGACTGCTCGTCCGAGCTGTTCGGCCGCAAGGTGCGGTTGCCAGTACTGATCGCGCCGGTCGGCGGGCTGCAGAATTTCTGGGCCGGCGGCGTCGCGACCGTCGCGGAGGCCGCGGGCGAATTCGGCGTCCCGATGATGCAGAGCTCGGCGACCGAGCCGGCGCTGGAAGAGACCGCGAAGCGCGCCCCGGACGCGTTCAAGATCTTCCAGCTCTACGTCCGCGGCGACGACAAGTTCGTCGACGACATCTACAAGCGCTCGCAGGACCAAGGCTTCGTCCCGCAATTCTGCTTCACCGTCGACCTCGCCTATTATTCCCGGCGCGAGCGCGACGTGGTGAAGCGTCACAATCGCATCGCCAACCGCAGCGAGTTCGAACATCACACCCAGGCCGGACTGGATTGGGGCGTGATCGAGCGCTTCCAGAAGCGCAATCCGAAAGCCGAGATCATTATCAAGGGCATCCAGACCGCCGAGGACGCGCAGATCGCGGTCGAGAGCGGGATCAAGTGCATCTACGTCACCAATCACGGCGGCCGGGCGCTCGACCATGCGCGCGGCGCGATGGATATCCTTCCCGAAGTCGTCGATGTGGTGAAAGGCCGCGTTCCCATCATCGTCGATGGCGGGTTCTATCGCGGCACCGATGTCATCAAGGCGATCGCGATGGGCGCGACCGCGGTCGGGCTTGGGCGGCTCTATTGTTATGCGCTCGCCGCCGCCGGGCGTCCCGGGATCGTGCGCATGCTGGAGCGGCTGGAGGACGAGATCCGCCGCGACCACGGGCTGATGGGCTGCGACAGCATCCGGAAGGTGGACAAGTCTTACGTGTGCAAAGTGCCGCCGGTCAGGTTCGCCGACGTGTTCAGCGCCTACAATCTCGGCGACATCAAGCACGAGCCGTACTGAGCGAAAGGGGCCACGATGGCGGACATCAAGATCTTCAGCCCGGACACCCTGGGCAAGCCGCTCGGGCCTTATTCGCAGATCACGCGGGTGAAGGCCTCCGAGTTCGTGTTCATCGCCGGACAGGTCGGAGCGAACCGCGACGGCAAGGTCGCCGAGGGTTTCGACGCGCAATGCGAACAGGTCTATGCCAACATCGCGATCGCGCTCGAATCGGTCGGCGCAAGCTTCCGCAATGTGGTCGAGTTCACGACCTACATGGTGCACTCACAGGACATTCCGAAGTTCAT
>JAXDNZ010000356.1:0-6895 GCA_034669185.1 Hyphomicrobiales bacterium | reverse complement strand
GCGCGAGATCCACGGCCAGATCGCGATGTCGGCGATCGAGTAATCGTCCGCCACGAACTCGCGCTCGGCGAGACGGCGGTCGAGCACACCGTAGAGCCGGTGCGCTTCCTTCAGGTAGCGTTCCTCGGCGTAGGGCGCCTTGCCCTTGTTGTACTTCACGAAGTGATGCACCTGCCCGAGCATCGGCCCCGGGCCGCCCATCTGCCACATCAGCCATTCGATCACGCGGTAGCGCGCTTCGCCCGACTTCGGCAGCAGCTTGCCGGTCTTGTCGGCGAGATAGATCAGGATCGCGCCCGACTCCATCAGGCTGATGCCGGTGTCGCGATCGACGATCGCCGGGATGCGGTTGTTCGGGCTGATCTTCAGGAAGTCCGGCTGGAACTGCTCGTCCTTGGAGATGTCGATCGCGTGCGCCGTGTAGGGCAGTCCAAGTTCCTCAAGCGCGATGGAGACCTTGCGCCCGTTGGGCGTCGTCCAGGTATAAAGATCGATCACGGCTGCTTCTCCGGTGCGATGCGGTTGATCAGCGCTCAAGCGAGCGCGGAAAGATAAGCGTCAATTAGCAAGAAATTCCATCGTTGTGTCGCCCTAAACAGGGACCCTTGCCGGAATCTGAAATTGAGTCTCCGGGCGACCCTCGACCGGAGCTTTTTTCATTTTGGAACCAGCAGCACATCGTCTGAGGTGGCCGCGCCATCGATCGTACAGCGTCCGTCGACGATCCGGACACGGTCCTCGGCGAGCAGACGCAGCGCCAGCGGATAGATGCGATGCTCGACGGCGAGCACGCGCGCCGCGAGGGTGTCGGCGGTGTCGTCGTCGTGCACCGCGACCGCGCCTTGCGCGACGATCGGCCCGGCATCCGTTTCGGGGACGACAAAATGTACAGTGGCGCCGGAGATCTTCACGCCGGCGCGCAGGGCCTGTCCGTGCGGGTCGAGCCCGGGAAACGACGGCAGCAACGACGGATGGATATTGAGCATGCGGCCGTGCCAGCGCTGCACGAACGCGGCCGTGAACAGGCGCATGAAACCGCCAAGGCAAATCAGCGCGATTCGATTCTCGTCGAGAACAGCCTGCAGCGTGCTCTCGAACGCGGCGCGGTCCTTGCCGAACGGCCTGTGATCGACGATCGCCGTCGCGATGCCGGCCTCTTTGGCGCGTGCGAGCCCACCGGCGTCCGGCACGTTGGAGGCCACGAGCGCGATCTCGGCCGGAAAGCCGGACGCCTGCGCCGCCGCGATCAGGGCGGCCATGTTGGAGCCGCGGCCCGAGATCAGGATGGCGACACGCTTGCGGATCATGCGCTCTTCGCTACGTCGGAAACAGCGTGTCCGCAATGCCCGCGGCTGGTGTTACACGGCAGCGCTTGGCAAGAGGCCGCGCGAGGTCTATGTGCCACAGAATAACGGAACGCCGGGGCGCGAGACTTGAGTATCCCTAACCTCATTACGTTGGGTCGCATTCTGCTCGTGCCGGTCGTCGTGTGGGCGATCGCGTCGGGCCAGATGCTGGCGGCATTTCTGTTGTTCATGGCCGCCGGGATCAGCGACGCCATTGACGGCTTCCTCGCCAAGCGCTTCGGCATGACCAGCGAGCTCGGCGCCTATCTCGATCCGCTCGCCGACAAGGTGCTGATCGTTTCGATCTACATCTCGCTCGGCATCGTCGACGTGCTGCCGCGCTGGCTCGTGATCCTCGTGGTCTCGCGCGATCTGCTCATCGTCGGCGGGATCATCCTGTCGTGGATCGTGCGCAAGCCGATCAGCGTGAAGCCGCATCCGGTGTCGAAAGCCAATACCGCCGCCCAGCTCCTCCTCGTCGCGCTGGTGCTGGCGGCGCTCGGCTTCGGCTTCGACGCCGGCTGGGTGCTGACGCTGATCATTGCGGGAGTCACGGCGCTGACGCTCGCTTCGGTCGCGATTTATCTGCGCGAATGGGTCCAGCACATGGGCGCGCCGTCGATCCCGTGATAGAACGGCCGGCGGACGGGGACGCGCGATGACGCTCACGCGCCAGATGACCTTTTGGGTGCTGACGCTGCTGGTCGGCATCCTCGCGCTGTGGGTCTTGCGCGAGATCCTGCTGCCGTTCGTGGCCGGCATGGCGCTCGCCTATCTGCTCGATCCGCTCGCGAACCGGCTCGAGCGTCTCGGCTTGAACCGCCTCGTCGCATCGCTGATCATCATCGGCGCCGTCGTGCTGATTTTCGTCGCGCTCATCCTCATCTTCGTGCCGTTGCTTCTAGGCCAGCTCGGCGCCTTCATCGAGAAGCTGCCGGGATACGTGTCGCGGCTCCAGGCACTGGCGATGGATCCGAACCGCGACTGGCTGCGCAGAATCGTCGGTGACGGGGTCGCGGACGCGCAGATCGGCGACATCGTCAAACAGGGCGCCGGGTGGATCACGACCTTCCTGAAATCGCTCTGGTCGGGCGGACAGGCGCTGATCTCGATCTTCTCGCTCATCGTCGTGACGCCCGTGGTCGCGTTCTATCTGCTCTACGACTGGGACCGCATGATCACGACCGTCGACGGCTGGATTCCGCTGCACCATCGCGGCACCGTGCATGCGCTTGTGCGCGAGATGAATGACGCCATCGCGGGCTTCGTGCGCGGCCAGACCGCGGTATGCCTCATTCTCGGCTCGTTCTACGCCGTCGCGCTGACGCTGAGCGGCCTGAACTTCGGCCTGCTGATCGGGCTTGTTTCGGGACTGATCACGTTCATTCCTTACGTCGGGTCGATGACCGGCCTTGTGGTCGCGACCGGCGTCGCGGTCGCGCAGGTCTGGCCCGAATACACGCCGATCCTCACCGTGCTCGGCATCTTCTTCGTCGGTCAGTTCCTCGAGGGCTATGTGCTGTCGCCCAAGCTGGTCGGCGAGAGCGTCGGACTGCATCCCGTTTGGCTGATGTTTGCGCTGTTCGCATTCGGCTACCTGTTCGGCTTTGTTGGCCTTCTGATCGCGGTGCCGCTCGCGGCGGTGATCGGCGTGCTCTTGCGCTTTGCACTGCGCCGGTATCTGGCGAGTCCGGTCTATACCGGCGAGCCTGCGAGCGCGCCGGTCGGATTCCGGCGGCCCGCAGCAGGACCGGACTGAACATGGTGCGTACCGCGCCGCGTCAGCTCGCGCTCGCTCTGTCGCATGAGGAGAGCTTCGCGCGCGAGGATTTCCTCGCCGGCGCCTCCAACGCCGATGCGCTGAAGCTGATCGAACGCTGGCCCGACTGGCCCGACCGGACACTCGCGCTTGTCGGCCCCGAAGGGGCGGGCAAGAGCCATCTGGCGGCCATCTGGGCCGAGAATGCCGGCGCGCGGCGTCTGTCTGCGCGCGCTCTCGGCGAGACCGACTTGCTGCACGCGCTTGCGACCGGCGCGCTCGTGGTCGAGGACGTCGCCGGCGAGCTTCACGAACGCGCGCTGTTTCATCTGATCAACCTCGTGCGCGAGGAGGAGGCGTATCTCTTGATCACGGCGCGCATGGCGCCGGGGCGCTGGAGCGTCGCGCTGCCCGATCTTGCCTCGCGCCTGCGCGCGATTCCGGCCGTGACGCTGACCTCCCCCGACGACGCGGTGCTGCGCGCGGTGTTGCTCAAGCTGTTCGCCGACCGGCAGCTTGGCGTCGACGAGAGCCTGATCTCTTATCTGGTTACCCGTATCGAGCGCTCCTTCGCCGCCGCCCGCGTCGCGGTCGAGACGCTCGATCACGAGGCGCTGCGGCTGAAGCGTCCGGTCACGCGCGCGTTGGCGGCGGAGGTGCTGCGCGACTGACCCACGCGGCCGCCGCAAGCGTCGCGATGGTGAGTATCGCGTAGGGCAGGGGATAGCCGAGCCCCTGGACCGCGAGGATGCCGAGGAAAGCGCCTCCGGCAAGGCCGAGATCCGACCACGTCGTGTAGGCCGCGATCGCACCGATGCGGTCCTGCGACAACCGCGCCGCGACCATCGGGGCGATGATGAAGAACAGCGCGCGCGCGAACAGCAGGATGGCGGCGCCGATGTAGACGTGGCCCAATGCGACGGCACCGAGCGCGACCGCGATGGCGAGACTGCACGGAACGAGCATCCGCTGCGCGTCGAAGCGATCGACCAGCGGCCCACCAATGAGTGCCAGCACCGAGGTCAGCAGCCGCTGCGCGGCCAGCACCAGCCCTGCGCCGACCAGCGCCGACGTTACCGGCAGGATATCGGCCAGCAACAGCGACAATGTCGCCGTGAAAGTGCCGTCCGCGCCGAGCGCGACGACGAAGAACAGTGTGTTGAGCGGGCTTGGCTTCCAGCGCCGCTCGGCGGTCACGTCCGGCGCGGCCGGTGGATGGCGCAGGCGCGGCAGCGTCAGTGCGAGCGGCACCGCGAGGAAGCCGACGAGCCCGTAGATGACGAAAACCGGCTGCGGCCCGAGTTGCGTGACCAGCCATCCGCCGAGCCCGAGCGCGACGATCGGTCCGAGCGTGCTCACCGCGCGGTTGAGCCCGATATGCATGCCGGCCTTGCTGCCGTCGCCGTAAGCGTAGGCCGTGTTGGTGAGGTTAATGACGCCGTAGGCACCGCCCCATACCAACCTCGCGATGAACAGCAGGAAAAATCCCGTGGTGAGGCCGTAGGCCAGCGTCGAGAGCGCGGCGGCGGCGCAAGCAACCGCGGTCAGCGTATTCGCGCCGAAGCGGCGCGCGAGCGGCGAGACCCAGCCATAGCCGAGAATGCGGATAACGCGATTGGCCGACAGGAGGATCGCCAGTGACGCCGTCTCGATCCCAAACACCGCCGGATAGAGCGGCAGCACCACGTAGATGAGCGCATCGCCGAGCCAGACGAGACCCAACGACGCGGCCGCGACGATGGTCGCCGAATATCCCCTGTCGCTCATCTTTGGCGTTCCCGGCCCGGAAACCTTGCGCGCCGGAATCGCTTGACGCCGGCCCCCCGTCAGGACGCATCATGTCACCGAACCGACATACGGTCTGGTTAGTTTTATTGATAATCTGGTTCCGCAATCATGGCTGATCGCGCCGAAGCTCTTGTATTAACGGAGGAATCACCGCACGCGGAACCCGCGCGCGGCGCTGCGGCCGCGCCCGCGGCCACCGCTTTGGACGACCTTTCGTCGAGCCCTGAGCGCTTCATCAACCGCGAGCTTTCATGGCTGCACTTCAATCGCCGGGTGCTGGAGGAGGCCGAGAACGAGAGCCATCCGGTACTCGAACGGCTGCGCTTCCTGTCGATCTCGGCCAACAACCTCGATGAGTTCTTCATGGTTCGCGTCGCCGGCCTGAAGGATCAGGTGCGCGAGGGCATCGCGACGAAAAGCCCGGACGGGCTTACGCCGGCCGAGCAGTTGACGCGCATCGCCGATGCGGTCGCGGGTCTGGGCAGCGACCAGCAGGCGCGCTGGCGCGCGTTGCGCGCCGAGCTTGCCGAGAACGGCGTCGTCCTCGTCGACAACGACCTTGCCAAGACCGAGAAGAGCTGGCTCGAGGATCATTTCCTCCATCACGTGTTCCCGGTGCTGACGCCACTGGCGATCGACCCGGCGCATCCGTTTCCGTTCATTCCCAATCTCGGCTTCACCATCGCGCTGCAGCTCGCACGCGCGAGCGACGGCAAAGGGATGAACGCGCTGATCCGCGTGCCCGGGACGATCGACCGTTTCATTCGCTTGCCCGATCCCGACGGTGGCGGCCAGCGTCTGGTCACGCTCGAATTCGCGACCGGCCTGTTCATCTCGAAGCTGTTTCCGGGCTATGCGGTGAAAGGGCAGGGCGGTTTCCGGGTGATCCGCGATAGCGACGTTGAAATCGAGGAAGAGGCCGAAGACCTTGTCCGCACCTTCCAGGCAGCGCTGAAGCAGCGCCGCCGCGGCGAGGTGATCCGCCTCGAGGTCGATGCCGCGATGCCGGCGGAGCTGCGGGCCTTCGTGCAGCGCGCGCTCAATGTCGCCGACGACGAGGTTTTTCTGGTCGACGGCGTGCTCGCCCTCAATGAGCTCTCGCAACTCGTTTCGGTCGACCGCCCGGACCTCAAGTTCAAGCCTTACGTCCCGCGCTTCCCGGAGCGTATCAAGGACCAGGGCGGCGACTGTTTCGCGGCGATCCGTCAAAAGGACCTGATCGTCCACCATCCTTACGAGTCGTTCGACGTGGTGGTGCAGTTCCTCAATCAGGCGGCGCGCGACCCGGACGTGGTCGCCATCAAGCAGACGCTTTACCGCACCTCATCAGATAGCCCGATCGTGAAAGCACTCGCCGAGGCGGCCGAGGCCGGCAAGTCGGTGACCGCGCTGGTGGAGCTCAAGGCCCGCTTCGACGAAGAGGCCAACATCCGCTGGGCGCGCGACCTCGAACGCGCCGGCGCGCAGGTCGTTTACGGCTTCATCGAGCTGAAGACCCACGCCAAGCTGTCGCTCGTCGTGCGGCGCGAGGGCGGCAAGCTCAAGTCCTACGTTCACACCGGAACCGGCAACTATCACCCGATCACGGCGCGCTTCTACACCGACCTCTCGTTCTTCACCTCCGACCCGGTGCTCGCGCGCGATGCGGCGCGCATCTTCAACTTCATCACCGGTTATGCGGAGCCCGCCGAGCTCGAGCGCATGGCGGTGTCGCCGATGAACCTGAAGAAGCGCATCCTCGATCACATCGCCGACGAGATCGCGCACGTGAAGGCCGGCCGGCCGGGCGCGATCTGGATGAAGATGAACTCGCTGGTCGATCCGCAGATCATCGACGCGCTGTACGAAGCCTCGGGCGCGGGGGTCGAGATCGACCTCGTCATTCGCGGCATCTGCTGTCTGCGGCCGGGCGTGCCGGGCCTGTCCGACAACATCCGGGTGAAGAGCATCGTCGGCCGGTTCCTGGAGCACAGCCGCATCTATGCGTTCGGCAACGGCCACC
>JAXDNZ010000355.1:0-3171 GCA_034669185.1 Hyphomicrobiales bacterium | reverse complement strand
TGTCCTCTTCGGCCTCCTGCTCGATCACATCGACGATGTCGTCGAAGGTGATGACGCCGACCATGCGCTCGGCCGCATCGACCACCGGCGCCGCAACCAGGTTGTAGCGCTCGAAACGCCGCGCCACGTCCTCCTGGTCGTCCGCCGCGTGCACGATGTGGCGCTCCGCCTCCATCATGTCGGACATTCCGACCGGGCGTTTGGAGCGCATCAGCCGGTCGAGCGGCACCGCGCCGAGGAAGCGAACGTCGGCATCGACCACGTAGATTTCGAAGAATCGCTCGGGCAGGTCCTCGGTCTTCTCCCGCATGTAGTCGATGGTCTGCCCGACGGTCCACGCCGGCGGAACGGCGATGAACTCCGTCTGCATCAGCCGCCCGGCCGAACCGTCCGGATAATCGAGGCCGCGGGTCAGCTCCGCGCGCTCCGACTGCGGCAGCTGCTCGAGAATTTCGGCCTGCTCCTCCTTGGGCAGGTCTTCGAGGATGTACACAGCGTCGTCGGACTCGAGCTCGCGGACGCCTTCGGCGACGGTTTCGGTCGGCAGCTCGTCGAGAATCTCTTCGCGCACCGCGTCGTCGACCTCGGTGAGCGCCGCAAAGTCGAAGTCCTTGCCCATCAGCTCGATGAGCTTGGGACGCGCTTCCGCGTCGAGCGCCTCGATCAGGTCGCCGGTATCGGCCTCGTGCAGATCGCCGACCAGCGCACGCAACGCATGTGCGTCGCGCCCGGCGATCGCCGCGGCGACTTTCTCGACATAGTGGGGATCGATCGCGCCGTCGGCGTCGCGCAATGCAGGCGCAGCCGTCTCGGCCGTCTCTTTATCGTCGAGCATGGCGGCCTCGCGAGGCTTCGGACGTTTTTCGGGATTTCGCGCTTGTACGCCGCGCTCAGGACGGCGGCAACAAAGCGGATGCCGGCTCCCCTTCGCGACGAGCCACGGGTCGGCGAGCTTTTCCATTTTTCGGCGCAAAACTGGGGATAACAGCCAAAAGCTGTGGATGTTCAGAAAGTCTAAATTTCCGACTCGTATCAAAGGTCGTAGCGGTCGGAGGCCTCGCGGACCGAGGCTGGGGCGGGGGCTCCATGCGCTATCTCGTCATCGCATTGTGCTGCGCCGCCGGCATCGGCCGGGCCTGGGCGGAGCCGTGCCCGGGCAACCCGGACGCGATCGGCACCAGTCGGACTGTCGTCGTCGACGGCGCCAAGCTGCCGCTCATCGGCACGATGCACTATCAGACCTCGGTGCCGCTCGAAGACCATGAGGTGCTGCTCACTTTCGATGACGGGCCGCGGCCGCCCTACACCGACCGCATCCTCGATGCGCTCGCCGCCGAATGCGCCAAGGCGACGTTCTTCATGGTCGGCTACATGGTGCGGGCCAATCCTCAGACCGTGCGCCGCGTCTACAACGAGGGGCACAGCATCGGCAGCCATAGCCAGAACCACCCGGTCCACTTCGGCTCCCTCGGCTTGGCCGGAGTCATCAGCGAGGTCGGCGGCGGCTTTGGGACGCTGACGGCCGCGCTCGGCGATCCGCATGCGGTTTCGACGTTCTTCCGCGCGCCGGGACTGGCGCAAAACCGCTGGCTCAACGGTTATCTGGCGGCGCGGGCGACCTCGCTGTGGAGCACGGATACGCACGCCTGGGACTGGAGCGGCATCAGCGCCGCCGAGATCGTGCGCCGCACGTTGGCGCAACTCGACGCGAAGGGGCACGGCGTCGTGCTGCTGCACGACCTGCAGCCCGCAACCGCGCTCGCGATGCCGGCGCTGCTGAAGGCGCTGAAGGCGCACGGCTATCGCATCGTGCATGCGGTGCCCCCGGGCGAGCGGCCGAAATCCGTGCCGGAGCCGAACGCGCCGGCGGCTCCCCTGGTCGCCGAGCAAGGGTGGCCGCGGACGCTGCCCGCGCGGGCCGACGAGGCGAACAAGGCGCCGACCAATCCGGCGCTCGCGGACCGACCCGCCGCGCCGCAGCTTGTCGTCGCGTCGAGCGCGAATGCGGCGATGAAGCCGGCGATGCCCGACCGCAAGCAGGCTGGGCTCGCGGCGCGCGATCCAGAGGTCACCAACAGCATTCCGCGGACACCGGCAGCGGCGCATGTCGCCCGCAGGCGGCCGGCCACGCCGCCGCAGCCGAAGGAATGGACCCTGTTCGGCGGCTGGAAGGTTACCCAGCGCTAATCGCAATGTCAGTGTGGTGCGGCCGAGAGGACTCGAACCTCCACGGGTTGCCCCGCTAGCACCTCAAGCTAGTGCGTCTACCAATTCCGCCACGGCCGCATTTTTGGGGTGGAATCCGGCCGAAGCCGGTGAGGCGCCGCGCATGTAACAAATCGGTCCGGGTGGGACAAGGGCGGCCTGCCGGTGGCCAAGGTCACCGCTGGTCGGCCGCGCGCGGCAGCACATCCTTGACCTCGACCGCGATCCGGTTGCCGTTCACCACGACAGACCCGCTGGCGATCGGATGATTGTTGACCAGAATCCGGACCTCGTCGTCTTCCGACGCGTCGAGCTCGATGATGGCGCCGCGGCCGAGCCGCAAAGCCTGATGGATCGGCATGGAGGTGGTGCCCAGCACCACCGCGATGTCGAGCGAGACCTTGTCGAGCGTGGCCACTGGTGACAAATCCTTACGTACGAGCACGGACAGGTCACCATGGGATGGTTACCGGGTGGTTAACGCGCGCGACGATCTGGCTTTTCTGCAAGCGCCCGCCGGGATGATGCCGGTCGAATGGCGCGTGAGCGACGCACTCGTGCCCTATGACGTGTCGCTGGCCGTAATGGAGGCGCGCACTGCCGCAATTGCCGAAGGCCGCGCGTCCGAACTGGTCTGGCTGCTGGAGCACCCACCGCTCTACACCGCCGGGACCAGCGCCAAGGCCGCCGACCTGATCGAAGCGCGCTTTCCGGTGCACAGGGCCGGGCGCGGCGGACAATTCACCTATCACGGCCCCGGGCAGCGGGTTGCCTATGTGATGCTCGACCTCAAGCGCAGAGCGCCGGACGTGCGCCGCTTCGTCGCCACGCTGGAGGAATGGATCATCCGCACCCTCGGCGCCTTCAATGTGCGTGGCGAGCGGCGCGAGGACCGCATCGGCGTATGGGTGCGCCGGCCCGAGCAGGGGCAAGGCCGCGAGGACAAGATCGCGGCGATCGGCATCC
>JAXDNZ010000354.1:0-3037 GCA_034669185.1 Hyphomicrobiales bacterium | reverse complement strand
ATCGATGTCGCGACCAACAAGGCGTGGACCGCGCTCACGTTCCGGCAGGACACGCTCAGCATCGGACAGGCCAGCCGCCCGGACGGGCCCGCCGCGCCGGTACGGCACTTCGCGCGCGTCGTGGTGATGGGCGGCGGGGTGCCGATCGAGGCCGCCGGCAACCTGCTTGGAGCGATCGCCGTGTCGGGCGCGCCGGGCGGTGAAGCGGACGAGGCCTGCGCCAAGGCGGGCATCGAAGCCATTCGCCAGGATATCGAGTTTTGAGGAACCGGCTTTTCGACAAGATCGTGCTACAGGGTAGGCCGCGACGATCCGTCCTGCTGGTCGGCAACGGGCAGCGTGATAGCTGCCCGTTTGCATTTCACGTCAAGGAGTAGAGCCATGTCCCTCATCACTCGATTCATCGGCACGGTGGCCGCGCTGACGCTCACCGCCGCGGCCGCTTCCGCGCAGGATTATCCGACCCGCCCGATCACGCTGATCGTTCCGTTCGCGGCCGGCGGGCCGACCGACATCGTGGCGCGTATCGCCGGCGAGCACATGTCGCGCACGCTCGGCCAGCAGATCGTGATCGAGAACACGCTCGGCGCCGGCGGCACCACCGCCTCGACGCGGGCCAAACGCGCCGCGCCGGACGGCTACACCATCATCATGGGCCACATGGGTACGCACGCGGCCTCGGTCGCGCTCTATCCCAAGCTCGCCTACGACCCGCGCACCGACTTCGAGCCGATCGGCCTGGCGGCGGGCACGCCGATTTTGATCCTCGCCAAGAAGGATTTCCCGGCGAAGGATCTCAAGGAGTTCGTCGCTTACGTGAAGGCGAACGAGAAGACGCTCAACAACGCGCATGCCGGCGTCGGCTCGGTGTCGTTCACCACCTGCCTGCTGCTCAATTCGATCATGGGCGTAAAGCCGACCACGATCCCGTTCAACGGCACCGGTCCTTCGATGAACGCGCTGGTCGGCGGGCAGGTCGACTACATGTGCGACCAGATCGTCAACGCCGTGCCGCAGGTGCTGGCCGGCTCGATCAAGGCCTATGCGATCGCGACGCCGGATCGCAATCCGGCGCTGCCGGACGTGCCGACCACCAAGGAAGCGGGCGTGCCGGAGTTCGAAGCCTCGGCCTGGAATGCGCTGTTCGCCCCGAAGGGCACGCCGAAGGCGATCGTCGACAAGCTCTCCGACGCGCTCAGCAAGGCGCTCGACGACGAGGGCGTGCGCAAGCGGTTGCTCGATCTCGGCAGCGACATTCCCGACGGGCCGCGCCGCGGCGGTGCTGCGCTTGCCGCGCTGGTGAAGAGCGAAGTCGAGAAGTGGGGCAAGGTGATCAAGGAAGCCGGCGCCGAGGTGAATTGAGCGCCGACTTCATGGATCGCGACCGGTCGCCGACGGCTCGTTCCGGTCGCCGCCGGTACCGGGTGCTCCCGTCACGTCGCGCGGGTCGCACCGGGCTGACAACGGCCACCGCTTGCGGATAGCATTGGCTGGCAACATCGGAGAGAGGTCGCCGCCATGGCAACATATACCGGCGAATGTTTTTGCGGTGCCGTTCAGGTCGAGGTGTCCGGGGAGCCGGAAGGCATGGGGTATTGCCATTGCCGATCGTGCCGTTCGTGGTCGGGCGGCCCGGTCAATGCCTTCACGCTCTGGAAACCCGCCGCGGTGCGGGTCACGGCGGGTGCCGAGCATGTCGGCATGTTTCAGAAGACGCCGGTCAGTCAGAGACAATATTGCAAGAAGTGCGGGGGCCATCTGATGACCAACCATCCTCCGCTGGGATTGGTGGACGTGTTCGCCGCGACACTGCCGACGCTGAAATATAGTCCAGGCGTCCACATCAATTATGCCGAGACCGTTCTCCCCATGCGGGACGGCCTTCCGAAGTTCAAGGATTTTCCCGCGGAGTTCGGCGGATCGGGCGAGCAGATCGCCGAGTAGTCCGCCGGCGCACGTGAATTAAGCGGACCGAATCCGGAGATCGCGGCCGCCCGGTCGCGGCTCGTCGGCGCGCCTGCATCTGCAGAATGTGGCGCAGGCAGACGGTCTGCGTGTCAGATCACAGCCGGCCGGTGAGAAGCAGCACGACGAGGATGATCAGAATGATGCCGATAACACCGACGCCGCCGTGGCCGTAGCCGTAACCATACCCGCCGAAGCGCCCACTGAAGCCGCCAAGCAAGAAGATGATGAGAACGATGATCAGTATCAGTCCGATCGACATGATCTTCTCCTGTTGCGCCGCAGCAGCCTTGTACCGGGACCGGTAGCAGGCGACTCGACGAGGGTCTGTCCAAAATTGCTCATAAGCAACTTGGTTCCCGGTCAAGCGGACGGCCTGAAGGTCGCTCGTTTCATTTTGCCGCATGGGAGCAAGCCGGCGTCAACCAAAACCAGCCTGCCGCGGCCGCAACGTGCCGCTGTGAGCAATATTGCTCAGTCTTGACCCCTCCCGCAGGCGTAGCCTCGGCTGATGCCCCGACGGGGGTCCGGGAGCGAAACATCGCGGAGCGATTATGCCGTCGACCGGCTTTCGGGAGCAGTTCACTGCGATCGAAGATGCGTGGACGCTCGCCCAGGGCATCGTCGACACCGTGCGCGAGCCGGTCCTTGTGCTCGACAAAGAGCTGCGCGTGATCGCGGCAAGCCGCTCCTTCTATTCGGCATTCAAGGTCAGCCCTGAGGATACCCAGGGCCGGCTCCTCTATGCGTTGGGCGACGGGCAATGGGACATTCCGAAACTTCGGGTGCTGCTGGAGAAAATCCTGCCCGAGCAAGGCGTCATGGAGGGCTACGAGGTCGAGCACGAGTTTCCCGGCGTCGGACATCGCACGATGTGCCTGAATGCGCGGCAGGTGTTCTACAAGGGAGGCACCGACAGGACCATCCTGCTCGGCATGGAAGACGTCACCGACCGGCGTGTGCTGGAACGCGAGAAGGACGAATTGCTGCAGCAGAAAGACGTGCTGCTCGAGGAAATACAGCACCGGATTGCGAACAGCCTGCAGATCATCGCGAGCATCATTCTGCTGAA
>JAXDNZ010000353.1:0-2973 GCA_034669185.1 Hyphomicrobiales bacterium | reverse complement strand
ATCAAATCGTCCACCGTCTTCTTCACATCCACGTCGGCCTTGATCACGCCGGCCTGTTGCAGCGCCAGTCCGGCGGCAAGGATCGACTCCTTCTGCGGCGCGCCGATGCGGCTATGCGTCAGTTCGGTGCGCTCTTTCAGCTGCTTGTCGACCACCGCATCGGGCAGCTTGGTCGCCGCGATGAACACGCGCTTCACCTCGTTGGCATTGGCGAGCGAGAACTTGCGTGCGTCCTCATAGACCGCGAGCACGCGCCGCACGAGCTCGGGATGATCGCGCAAGAACTCCTCGCGCACGTTGAGGATGCCCCAGGTGTTGGCGGCGGCGTTGCGATAGAACAGCTTTGCGCCGTCCTCGACTTCCGCCTGCGCCATCATCGGATCGAGGCCGGCCCAGGCATCGACGTCGCCGCGGATCAGCGCGGTCTTGCCATCCGGGTGCTGCAACAGCACCGGCGTGATGTCCTTCTCGGTAAGGCCCGCGTCGAGCAGTGCGCGCACCAGGAAGATGTGCGGGTCGGTGCCGCGCGTCACCGCGACGCGCTTGCCTTTCAGGTCGCTGACTTTGGTGATCGCAGGATTCCTGGTGACCAGCGCGGTCCATTCGGGCCGGGAATAGACGTAGATCGACTTGATCGGGTTGCCGTTGATCTTGGCGAGCAGCGCCGCCGAGCCCGCAGTCGAGCCGAAATCGATCGAGCCGGCGTTGAGGAATTCGAGCGCCTTGTTGGAGCCGAGCGTCTGCACCCAGCGGATCGCGATGCCGTCCCTGGCGAACTCCTTCTCGAGGAGGCCCTGCTCCTTGAGCACCATGGAGACCGGATTGTAGGTTGCCCAGTCGAGGCGGATTTCCTTCGGCTTGTCGGCCGCCAACAGCGCGGTTGCCGGCAGCAGTCCGGCGAGCACGGCCGAACCAAGCAAGGAGCGTCGTGAGAAGAGAGACATGGAGATCCTCCATTTGGCGGCATACCGCCGCTGCGTTGATGGAGGCGGGGAAGGCCCGCCGTCAGCCTACGCTTGGGCGGGGCCCACGCTTTAGCTGCATTTGTTAAGCGCCCGCAAGCTGATCGCTCAAATCGGCGCTATGTTCATTCTACGAAATGCCGATGGAAGGCGTCAATTAGAATGAAATTTTCTAATGAAGAGTTCTCCTGGAGATATTTTACTCCCGTCGCCTTTTTGCCAAGAGGCTTCGGCTTTTCCACCCGGAGCTGCTTGCGTCGACGCCTTCCGTCGTCGCCGCTCCGGCACGGACGACGTGACACTGCACCATCGCTCCGCTATCCGGTCTTTCTCATGCTTTCCCCCGCCGACCAGGCGCCGCGCAGCACTGTGCTTCTCGACACCGAGACGGTCGCAGCCGATCTCGCCAAGCTCGCCGCCGATCATGCGGGACGCGAGCGCGAGTTGCGTACCGCCGTCGCGCAGCGCCTGAAGACAGTCCTCGCCGAGGGCCGGCGTGCCGCCGAACAGATGCTGCTGGCCGATCGGCACGGTCGCAAATGTGCCGAGCGGCTGTGCGTGATGCAGGATGAGATCATCCGCATGCTCTACGATCTGACGGTGCGGCTCTATCGCTCCACGATGCCGGCGGATTCGGAGCGCATGACCGTGGTGGCGACCGGCGGCTATGGCCGCGGCCTGATGGCGCCGGGCTCCGACATCGATCTCCTGTTCCTGCTTCCCTACAAGCAGACCGCCTGGGCGGAATCGATCGCCGAAGGCATCCTCTATTGCCTGTGGGACATGGGGCTGAAGGTCGGCCACGCGACGCGCTCGGTCGATGAATGCATCCGCCAGGCCAAGGCCGACATGACCATCCGCACGGCGCTGCTCGAAGCCCGCTACCTGCTCGGCGACCGCGCGCTTTACGACGAATTTGCCGCGCGTTTCGACAAGGACATCGTCAAGGGCACGGCCGCGCAATTCGTCGCCGCAAAGCTTGCCGAGCGCGAGGAGCGGCTGCGCCGTGCCGGCCAGTCGCGCTACCTGGTCGAGCCGAACGTCAAGGACGGCAAGGGCGGCCTGCGCGACGTCCACACGCTGTTCTGGATCGCCAAATATGTCTACCGCGTGCACAAGCCCGACGAGCTGATCGAGCAGGGCGTGTTCGACCGCGAGGAATACAAGCAGTTTCGCCGCGCGGAAGATTTCCTTTGGGCGGTGCGCTGCCACATGCATTTCGTGATGGGACGCGCCGAGGAACGTCTCTCCTTCGATATCCAGCGCGAAATCGCGGTGCGGCTTGGCTACACGGCGCATCCGGGCATGCGCGACGTCGAGCGGTTCATGAAGCACTATTTCCTGATCGCCAAGGACGTCGGCGACCTGACGGCGATCCTGTGCGCGGGGCTGGAGGAGCGGCAGGCGAAACCGGTGCCCGTGCTCGACCGGGTGATGGCGCGCTTTCGGCCGCGCCCGCGCGCGATCGTGCTCGAGAGCGACGACTTCGTCGTCGACAACAACCGCATCAACATCGTTGACCCGGAAGCGTTCAGCCGCGATCCCGTCAACCTGATCCGTATCTTTCAGCTCGCGCAGAAGCACAATCTCGCATTCCATCCGGAAGCGATGCGGGTTGCGAAGCGCTCGCTCAAGCTGATCGATCAGGACCTGCGCGACGACAAAACCGCCAACAAGCTGTTCTACGAGATCCTCGCCGCCGAGGGCGCCGAGGTGGTGCTGCGGCGAATGAACGAAGCCGGCGTGCTCGGCCGTTTCGTGCGTGCATTCGGCCGTATCGTCGCGATGATGCAGTTCAACATGTACCACCACTACACGGTGGACGAGCACCTGTTGCGCTGTATCGGCATCCTCGCCGACATCGAAGCCGGTGGTTCGGAGGAATTTGCGCTCGCCAGCGAGCTGATGCGCACGATCCAGAAGCCGCACCGCAATCTGCTTTACGTGGCGCTGTTCCTGCACGACATCGCCAAGGGCCGCGTCGAGGACCATTCGATCGCGGGCGCGCGCG
>JAXDNZ010000352.1:0-2514 GCA_034669185.1 Hyphomicrobiales bacterium | reverse complement strand
CGTTTTGGTGACGCCGTGTCTTCAATTCTTTGCAAGCTGCGAAAATCGAGATCTGACCCCGTGAGCCGGCACGAACGCGAGCGCGATGCCCAGCAGACAGAGGCCGCCGACGTAATACGCCGGCGCCATAGGATCGCTGCGCACCCAGAGTGACAACACCACCGGCGTTAATCCGCCGAATATCGCGTACGACACGTTGTAGGAGAACGACAGGCCCGAGAATCGCACGGGCGGCGGGAACAGCCGCACCGCAACGATCGGCACGGTTGTCACGCTGCCGACGAAGAAGCCGGTGATCGCGTAGGTCAGGTTGAGATGGGCCGGCGCATCCGGCAGCCAAGAGTAGAAGACGTAACTGCTCGCGAGCAGCCCGGCGAAGCCGACGATCATCGCTACACGCGTGCCGGCCGCATCGCTCGCCCAGCCGAACAGGAGGCAGCCGAGGATGAAGGTGATCGTCGCGCCGGTGTTGGCCTGCAGCGCGTCGTGCGCGGGGACGTGAAACACCTGCTGCAGGTAGGTCGGCGTGAACAGGATGACGACGACGATGGCGGCGGTCAGCAGCCAGGTGAGGGCGAGGGCGAGCAGGGTCGCCCCGCGATGCTCGCGCAGCACGGTCTTGATCGGCACGTCGCGCGCCAGCGATCGGCGCATTTTCATCTCCTGGAACACCGGCGTTTCCGCCAGGAACCTCCGCAGGTAGACGGAGACAAACCCGAACGCGCCGCCCGCGATGAACGGAATGCGCCAGGCGAACGCGGCGACAGCCGCCGGGCCGTAGACGGCGTTGATCGCGCTCGCCATCAGCGATCCGAGCAGAATCCCGGTCGTCAATCCGGCCGTGAGGGTACCGATGCCGAGACCGAAGCGCTGCTCCGGTACGTGCTCGGCGACGAATACCCACGCGCCGGGCACCTCACCGCCGATCGCGACCCCCTGGAGGATGCGCATCACCAGGAGCAGCAGCGGTGCGGCGATGCCGATGCGGGCGTAGGTCGGCAGCAAACCGATCGCGAGCGTCGGCGCCGCCATCAGGAAGATGCTCAGCGTGAACATCCGCTTGCGGCCGAGCAGATCGCCGAAGTGCGCGATCACGATGCCGCCGACCGGCCGCGCCAGATAGCCCGCCGAAAAGATCCCGAACGTCTGCAGCAGCCGCAGCCAGTCCGGCATGTCGGCCGGAAAGAACAGGCGGCCGATCACCGGCGCGAGAAAGACGTAGATGACGAAATCGTAGAACTCGAGCGCGCCGCCGAGCGCCGCCAGCGCCAGGGTGCGGTAGTCGTGGCGGGTCAGCGGACGCGGCATGCGCTCATCGTAAGTTATCCTAGGCGGTCGTGAGAACGGTGCGCGTCACGCGCTACGTCACACCGCTGCGCGAAGGCGGCTCGCTGCCGGCGATCGTCGAGGCGGACGATGAAGGATTGTACGTGCTGAAGTTCCGCGGCGCCGGCCAGGGGCCGAAGGCGCTGATTGCGGAGCTCGTGTCGGGCGAGATCGCCCGCGCGCTCGGGTTGTCGGTGCCGGAGCTGGTGTTGGCGGAGCTCGATCCGGATCTGGCGAGGACCGAGCCCGACCCGGAAATCTTCGCGCTGATCCGCGACAGCGCCGGGCTCAACGTCGCGCTCGACTACCTGCCGTCATCGGTGATGTTCGATCCGGTGGTCGAGCAGGTCTCCGCGGATCTCGCCTCGCGCATCGTCTGGTTCGACGCCTACGTGACCAACGTCGATCGGACCGTGCGCAATACGAACATGCTGATGTGGCACAAGCGGCTGTGGCTGATCGATCACGGCGCGACGCTCTATTTTCACCATACCGGCGGCTGGTTGACCGACCGGGCCCGCGCGCGCACGCCGTTTGCGCTGATCAAGGAGAACGTGCTGCTGCGGCGCGCCGGCCTGCTCGCCGAGGTGGACGCCGGGATGGCCGCGATGCTGACGCCCGCGATCATCGCGGCAATCGTCGCGCAGATTCCCGAGAGCTGGCTCGAAGAGGGCGCGGCCCAGCGCGCGGCGTACAGCCGGTATCTGGTCGATCGGCTGGCGGCGCCGCGGGCCTTTGTCGAGGAGGCCGTTCGTGCCCGGTGAGCACACCTACGACTACGCCATCATCCGGGTCGTGCCGCGGGTCGAGCGCGGCGAGCTGATCAACGTCGGCGTGATTCTGTCGTGCCCGGCGGCCGACTTCCTGGAGGCGCGCATCGAGCTGGACGCGCCGCGGCTGCTCGCGCTCGATCCGTCGCTCGATCTCGACGCGGCGCGCGCCCACCTCGAAGTGATCCCGCGCGTCTGCCGCGGCGGCGCCGACGCGGGCGAGCTCGGCGCCCTGGCGCAGCGCAGCCGCTTCCACTGGCTGGTGTCGCCGCGCAGCACGATTATCCAGATGTCGCCGGTGCACACCGGCCGCACCGACGATCCCGCAAAAACGCTGCAGCGCCTGCTCGACACCATGGTGCGATGACGGCTGTCGCCTGCACGATTTATGACGACCATCGGGCACGAAAAACCCGCC
>JAXDNZ010000351.1:0-4953 GCA_034669185.1 Hyphomicrobiales bacterium | reverse complement strand
TGAAATCGATTTTCCCCGCCCATAAATCCTTGAGATTGACTTGGCCGGCGATGTTGTTGGCCCAGGTCGGCGAATTCGCGTCCTCGAAATCCGCCATATAGACGTTGGCGCCCGAGTTGAGCGCGTTGATGATCATCTTGCGGTCGACCGGACCGGTGATCTCGACGCGGCGGTCAGCCAAGTCTTCGGGGATCGTGTTGACGCGCCAAGTCGCGTCGTCACGGATCTCGCGGGTTTCGGAGCGGAAGTCGGGCAACTCGCCGGCGTCGTAGCGCGCCTGCTGCTCGGCGCGCGCCGCAAGCAAACGTTCCCGCGACGCGTCGAATTCGCGGTGCAGGTCGGCAAGGAAGCGCAGCGCCGGAGGATTGAGGACTTCGCGATAGCGCGGACCGAGCTTGCCCTTGATGACCACGCCGGGCACACGCGGGGTCCCGGCGGTCGATTTCAGCACACGGCGGCGCGCGGCGACCCGCGGGCGGGCGCGCCGCGCAGTCGATGACCGCGCACTTGATTTGAGCCGGCGGCCGGCGCTCGCGAGCGGGCGCCGCATCGCGCGGACCGGCCCCTTGCGCTTGACGCGCGACTTGGCCGCCCGAGCCGGACCCACCGCCTTGCGGCGACGCCCGGGTTTCTTCGCATGCGTCTTGCTCGCGGCCTTCTTCGCCGCGCTTTTGGCCGCCTTCTTGCGCGTCTTCTTCTTGCGCTTAGGTTTTGTTGTCATCCGAACCGCCGTCTCCATGCGGCGGAGCGTCCGATGGAGGCGTGAACGGACGATAAGTGTCCGGAGCTGACGGTGGCGCGGGCGGCGCCGAACTCGCCGGCGGATGGCTCGATGCAGGCGTGGTCGGCTTGGGCGCCGCCGGTGCTGCCGGCTTCGGCGCCGGTGCGGCTACCGCAGCGGGCTTCTTCTTCGGGGCGGAGCGCTTCTTCGGCGCCGGCTTTTTCGCGGCTGCCTTTTTCTTTTTCGCTTTCCTGGTCTTCTTCGGCGCGGACTTGGCCTTCCTGGCCATCGTCTTTTTCTTTTTCATTCGGAATTTCTTGGCCTTCTTGGCCTTCGCTTTCTTCCCTTTCTTCTTCTTGCGAGCAGCTTTCGCCATGGTCGACCTCCTCACGGTTTTACAGCGCCTTCGCGACAGCGCGGCCGGCGTGAGCCTGAACGTCGCCACTTCGCCGGACAATTCATATCTTACGTAGCGGCAGCAATTTGTCCCGAACTATTCACGCCACCCTGCACGCCCGCGAGCGCGTCCGGCACCGGTCCGCCGCACGCCCAGTCGAGAAGCTCCACGGTGTGCACGACGGGGACTGTGGTTGCCGCCGCGAGCTGCGTCATGCAGCCGATATTGCCGGTCGCAATGACAGTCGCGCCCGTACGGGAGATGTTCTCGATCTTTCGGTCGCGCAATCGCCGTGCGATTTCGGGCTGCAGGATATTGTATGTACCGGCCGAGCCGCAGCAGAGATGGCCCTCCGGCACATCGCGCACGGCGAAGCCGCATTTTGCCAATAAGTCTTTGGGCTGTCTCGTTATTTTCTGACCATGTTGGAGCGAGCAGGCGGACTGGTAGGCAACAGTCAGGCCGGGAACCGGCGCGCGGATTTGGCGAAAATCGATGCCAAGCGCTGCGAGAAACTCCGAAATATCCCGCGCCAGTGCCGACGTTTGCGCAGCTTTCTTCGCATAGTCTGGGTCGTCGCGCAGCATGAAGCCGTAGTCCTTGACGGTCGTGCCGCAACCCGAGGCCGTGATCACAATCGCGTCGAGCCCATCCCGTTCGGCCTCGCGTACCCACGCATCGATGTTGGTTCGCGCCTGGGCGAGCGCTTGCCCTTCACGGCCCATGTGATGGACGAGCGAACCGCAGCATCCCTCCCCTTCCGCCAGCACGACCTCGATGCCGAGGCGCGTCAGCACCCGGATCGCCGCGGCGTTGATCGAGGGGGCGAGCACCTGCTGGGCACAGCCCTGCAGCAGCGCGACGCGCGCCTTGCGGATGCCCTGCGCGGGGAACACGCGCGGGGCTTGCACCTCGTTCGCCGGAAGCCGGGCCGGCACCAGGCACAGCATCGCCGCGATCTGGGTGAGCCCGATCGCGTCAAACAGCGGCGCGAACAGGCGGCCGACTGCGCCTGCCCGCAGTGCCGCGCGAAACCGCGCCGGATGAGGAAGCACCGTGGCGAGGAGCGCCCGCATAACACGGTCGGTCCAAGGCCGCCGGTAAGTCTGCTCGACGTGCGCGCGGGCATGGTCCACGAGGTGCATGTAATGCACCCCCGACGGGCAGGTCGTCATGCAGGCCAGGCAAGAGAGGCAGCGGTCGATGTGCTTGACCACCTCGGCGGTCGCCGGGCGGTCGTGCTCCAGCATGTCCTTGATCAGGTAGATGCGTCCGCGCGGGGAATCGAGCTCGTCGCCAAGGAGAACGTAAGTCGGGCAGGTCGCGGTGCAGAAGCCGCAATGCACGCAGGTGCGCAGGATCTTGTCGGCCTCCGCGATATCGGGATCGGCGAGTTGCGCCAGCGTGAAGGAGGTTTGCATCTATACGCCCGCGTACATCCGTCCGGCATTAAGCACGCCTTTCGGATCGAAGCTCTCCTTGATGCGCCGGGTCAAGGCCGCGACGCCCTCATCCTGCGGCGCGAACACCGGCACCGTCGCCCGGACAGCGGCAGGCGCGCGGATCAAGGTAGCGTGGCCGCCGATCGCGGCGGTCGCACGGCGCACCAGCGCGGCGCCGCCATCGTCGGACGGCGGCAATGCGAACCAGATCAGTCCGCCGGCCCAATCGTAGTAGCAGGCGCCCTCGCCGATCGCCGTCACGATCTCATGTCCGCGTGCCGGCGCGGTCGAGATGCGCCAGATCACGTGATCGCCCGAGGAGAACGGCGTCACGTCCCGCACGGTCTTCCAGAACGAACGGGAACCGTCCTCATCCAGCTTCGCGAGCGTCCCGAAGCTTTTCAACAGCGCCTCAAGCGCTGCCAGGCGGTGCGCGATCGACGGTGCCACCCCCTCAAGCCGCAACGCGGTTACCGCCGTTCCGGCCGGCGTCGCCGGCGAGGCGACGGCGGCCGGCAGATGTGCTGCGCCCGATACGTCATTCGACGATCCCATCGCGGCGCACATCGCCTTCGCGGCCGCCGCATCATCGAGGCCGAGCACGAGCAGCGTTTCTTCCGTCTCGGCGCGAGGCAGCACCTTCACGGTGACATCGGTCATCACGCCCAGCGTGCCATAGGAGCCCGCCAGCAGCTTGCAGAGATCATAGCCGGTGACGTTCTTGACCACGCGCCCGCCCGACTTGAACGTCTCGCCGCGACCCGAGACCGCCGTAAACCCGAGGAAATGATCTCGCGCCGCACCCACCTTGACACGACGGGGCCCCGACAGGTTCGCCGCGAGCGCGCCGCCGATCGTGCCGCCCCCGGAAGTGCCCAGCAGCGGACCATAATCCATCGGCTCGAACGCGAGCTCCTGATTGTGCGCGCCGAGCAACGCCGCGATTTCGGACACCGGCGTTCCGGCCTTCGCGGACAGCACCAGTTCTTCCGGCTCGTACAGCGTGACGGCAGAGAGACCAGAGACGTCGATGCTCAGGTCCCATTGCGCGGCACGGCCGATCGCGCGCTTGGTGCCGTGGCCGACGACCTCGAGCGTCTTGCCGTCTGCGAGCGCCCACTGCACGGCCGCTTCGACATCCTTGGCGTCGCGAGGTTTGAGAAGGTTGGTCATGGCGAAGACAGCATATAGCCCGGTACAGTGTGCTGTTGTGAATCAAAACAGAGCGTCGCGCCGATGACCCGACGCGGGAGGAACAAATGAGACTGCCGCGCCGCGGATTCCTGCAACTCGCATCCGGCATCCTCGTTTCACCGGCCGTCGCGCGCATCGCGCCGGCCCAAACCTATCCCAGCCGTCCCATCACGTTGGTCGTGCCCTATCCGGCCGGCGGACCGACCGACGTGATTGCGCGCCTTGTTGCCGAGCGCATGCGCGTTTCGCTCGGCCAGCCAATGGTCGTCGAGAACGTATCCGGCGCAGGCGGCACGATTGCCGTTACCCGTGTCGCGCGCGCGGCAGGCGACGGCTACACGCTCAGCATCGGTCACTGGGGATCGCACGTCATCAACGGCGCCGTCTATTCGCTGCCTTTCGACCTGCTGACTGACCTTGAGCCGGTGGCGCTGATCGCCGATGGCCCGCAACTGGCCGTCGCCTCCAAGACCGTACCCGCGACGAACATCACGGAGCTGATCGCGTGGCTCAATGCCAACCCCGGCAAGGCTATGGTGGGGACGACAGGTGTCGGCGGCGCGTCGCATCTCGCCGCCATCCTGTTTGCAAAAACCACCGGCACCAGCATTCAGATCGTGCCGTATCGCGGCTCGGCACCGCGCATGCAGGACCTGCTGTCGGGCCAGATTCATCTGGCATTCGATCAGGCGTCGAGCGCTTTGCCGCAGGTCAAGAGCGGCAATCTCCTGGCCTATGCGGTGACGTTGAAGAACCGGCTCGCCGTCGCGCCGGATATTCCGACCGTGGATGAAGCCGGACTGCCGGGTTTCTACATGTCGGTCTGGCACGGGTTGTGGTCGTCCAAGGGTACGCCGAAGGATGTCATCCTCCGGCTGAATGCCGCGGCCGTCGACGCGCTCGCCGACGCGACCGTCCGTCAGCGGCTCGCCGAACTGGGGCAGGAGCTGCCCGCGCGCGAGCGGCAGACGCCGGAGGCGCTGGGTGCCTATCAGAAGGCCGAGATCAAGAAGTGGTGGCCGATCGTCAAGGCGGCCGGCATCAAGGTCGATTGACGGCCAGAGCTCGCAGGCGCCTTAGCGGCCGGCTTGCCTCCGCTCCTCCCGCTCGGCCTCGTCGGCCCGGGCATCGTAGGAGAGAGCCAGCTTCCGCAGGATTTCTTTGAGATCCGGACTGTTCGTCTCGAGCGCCCCGAGCCG
>JAXDNZ010000350.1:0-5071 GCA_034669185.1 Hyphomicrobiales bacterium | reverse complement strand
CGCGGTTCGTATGTCGGTCAATGCGGCGCGAAGCTCCGCGGCATCGAACGGCTGCGTCCGCAATGCGCGTTGAAGACGCGCAAGAGCCTGGTTGAGCGCATCCCGCGTGCGCTCGGCCGCTGCTTCCTGGGCGCGGAACGCGGCGCGGAGCTTTTCGGCATCCGCTGCCGGCAGCGGCGCGGCAAGCCGCTCGATGCGCGCGGCCGCGGTGCGGGTCCGTTCGGTCGCGGCGGGCTGCGCGGGCGTAACGTAGTGGCGGATCGCCAACGCGCCGATCGTTCCGAGGAAGAACAGGTTGAGCGCGAGCGAGACAACCAGCAGCAGACGCGACGAGCGGTCCGGCATCGTCAGGGACATCGTCGTCATGGGCGCAACCCCGCAATCGAATCCGAGTCGAAGATGTTCGCGCCGGCCTCGTCAGCCGCCGCCACGCGCACCAGGTCGAGGCCGGTTGCGATACGCGTGCCGACGCCCGAGAGGCCGACCGAAATGCCGAGCGCCGCCGCACAGGCCAATGCGGCGAGACGCGGCCAGGCCGGCGCGAAATTCGTGTCGGTCAGCGCGGTGGGCCACCATGCGGCCAGCAATCCGCGCTTTTGCGGCGGCAGCGGTGTCGCGTCGAGCCGCGCCATCGCGCGCTCGGCTCCCTCGTCCGCGCCCGGCGCCATGACACGGCTGAGCGATGCTTCAAGTTCATGGTCGAGGTTCATCGGCACCTCCTAGGACGAATCCGCATCCAGCGCGGCACGCAGTGTGCGCTTGGCACGAACCAGCAAAGTCTCGATGCCCGACACCGAGGTGTCGAGCGCGACGGCGGCTTCCGCATTGCTGAGACCCTGGTGATAGGTGAGAACGATCGCGGCGCGCTGGCGCGCCGGCAGCGCGGCGATTGCGGCAGCGACCAAGCGGTCGCGCTCGCGCGCTGCGAGTTCGGTGTCGGCCCGGGGGGCGGGGTCAGGCGGATCGCCGGCGGCGCCAAGCGGCAGAGCCTGCGGGCGGCGCGTCTCGTTGAGACAGAGATTGATGACGATGCGATAGAGCCAGGTGAGGAAGGCGGCTTCAGGCCGCCAGCGCGGCGCGTTGAGCCACACGCGCAGGAACGCTTCCTGGACCAGTTCCTCGGCGACCGCGTCGCTGCCGACGATCCGGCGCGCGACCCCGAGGGCGACGCGGAGATGACGCCGTGACAAGAGACGAAAGGCCTTTTCGTCGCCCCGCGCGACACGCGCCATGAGATCATGGTCGGCCGGCTCCCCCATGCCGCGCCCCGTCAGCTATCGTTGCGCCGAAAGCGCGTCCACATCGGCTCATTGTGACGGGTGCGTACGGGGTTGTCCTGCGGGAACGGAACGCGCCGCACAGGCTCTTAATGGAACGCCTCACCATACCGATTGAACACGCCGGGCCGCCAGAGCCTGCGTGACGCAACTGGACTTTTCGCGGCCTGCGTGCGATTTGCGCATAGGCGCGCTGCGGACTGCTCAGATCATGCTGGATTCATTGAAGAATTTGATCTCCGACCTGACCGGAGGCAGCAAGCATCCCGCTCGCTTCGAAGCGAACGATCACCGCCTTGCCGCTGCGGCACTGATGATCCACGCATCGACCATCGATGGAACCGCGAGCGCGGTCGAACAGGACAGGCTGCGCGCCGTGCTGAAAAGCCGCTTCAACCTTGACGACGACGCGACCGACGAGCTGATCGAGGCGGCAACGCGCGCCGAGCACGAGGCGGTCGATCTCTATCACTTCACCACCTTGCTGAACCGGGCTCTCGACGATGACGGCCGTTGCGGCATCGTCGAGATGATGTGGGAAATCGTGTTCGCGGATGGGCGCGTCAGCGAATTCGAGGATAATCTGATGTGGCGCGCCGCCGATCTGCTCGGGGTGTCTTCGCGTGACCGCATCGCGCTCCGTCGCCGCATCGCCGGCGAGCGGGCCGACCGCGGCAGCGGCTGACCCTTCGCGCGGCGACCGCCGGGGACGCGCCCATGTCGATCTTCAAGCCCGTCACGGTGATCACCGGCGCCTCCGCCGGGATCGGAGCCGAGCTGGCGCGGGTATTCGCCGCGAATGGTCATGAGATCGCGCTCGTGTCGCGGCGCGAGAAGGAAATGGTCCTGCTCGCGACCGAGCTGGGTGCAGCTTACAAATACAAGCCCCACGTCATTCCGATCGATCTGCAGCGCTCCGACGCGCCGGCGCGCATCGCGCACGAGCTGCTCGGGCGCGGGCTCGAGCCTGCCGTGGTGGTGAACAATGCCGGCTTTGGTCTGCACGGTCCGGCGGCGCAGCTCGACCGCGCCGAACAGCTCGCGATGATCGATCTCAACATACGCGCGCTCACGGACCTGTCGCTGCGCTGGCTCGACGGCATCACGCGCCACAAGGGCGGCATCCTGAACGTCGCCTCGGTGGCGGGATTCCTGCCCGGTCCCAACATGGCGGTCTACTACGCCACTAAGGCTTACGTGCTGTCGTTCACCGAGGCGCTCTCGCGCGAGCTCGAACCGCTCGGGGTTCGGGTCACCGCGCTTTGCCCCGGGCCTGTGCCGACCGAATTTCAGGCGCGCGCCGGTGTGTCCGGCAAAAAGCCCTCGTTCCTGTTCGGCAAGACCGCCGAGCAGGTCGCCAAGGCCGGATATGAGGGCTTCACGCAGGGCCGGCGCCTCGTCGTGCCGGGCTTGGGCAACAAGCTCGTCACGCTCCTGCCGCGGCTGCTGCCGCGCGCGACGGTGCTCTCCACCATCCAGTCCTACCAACGCGACCGCACCACCAAGGGCGATGGGTGGCCGAGGCGCGGACCGAAGGCTTGAAATTGCCTCTTAACCGGTTAGGAGTTGAATAGTCGGCGGTCCCACAGCATTCGACGCCATGAAGCTGCCTGTCCTTCTCGTCCTGCATCAGGAGCAATCGACTCCCGGCCGTGTCGGCAACGCGCTGCGCGACCGCGGCTATCTGCTCGACATCCGGCGGCCGCGCTTCGGCGATCCGCTGCCGGCGACGATGGACGGGCATGCCGGTGCGGTGATCTTCGGCGGCCCGCAGAGCGCCAACGACCCGGACGACTTCATCAAGGCCGAGATCGATTTCATCGGCGTGCCGCTGCGCGAGAACAAGCCCTATCTCGGCATCTGCCTCGGTGCGCAGATGATGGCGAAGCATTTCGGCGAGCGCGTCTGCTTCCATCCCGACGGCATGGCCGAAGTCGGCTACTACCCGGTTAGGCCGACGGCCGCGGGCCGCGCGATCTGCGACTGGCCCGATCACATGTATCAATGGCACCGCGAGGGCTTCGATCTGCCGAGCGGAACGGAGCTGCTCGCCGAAGGCGACATATTCCGCAATCAGGCGTTCCGCGCCGGCACGGGCTTCGCGATTCAGTTTCACCCGGAAGTCACGCACGCAATGATGTGCCGCTGGACCACGCGGGGCGCGGCGCGCATGGACATGCCGGGCGCGAAGAAACGCGCCGAGCATTTCACCGACCGGCCGGTTTACGACCGCGGCATCCGCGCCTGGCTGTCGGACTTCCTCGACCACTGGCTGGCGCAAGGCGCGCAGGCGCATCACCTCGCCGCGGCCGAGTAGTTAGCGTCGTCTCTTGACCGGTATACGGCGAAGCCGTACATATCTGGATGCATACCGTTATCGAGACATCGGCGTTCCTCAGTGACTCTCTCGCGGCCGGAATGTCCGATGACGAGCGTTTCGCGCTTGTAAGCCTCATCGCGGCGGATCCCAGGGTGGGCGTGCTCATGCCTGGAACCGGTGGCGCGCGAAAGGTCAGGGTCGCGGGGCGCGGAAAGGGGAAGTCCGGCGGCTACCGTGTCGTCACGTATTTCGCCGCGCCGGACGTGCCGGCTTTCGTGCTCGCGGTGATCAACAAGGGCGAGAGATCAAATCTGTCGAAAGCTGAACAGAACTCCTTGCGGAAAGAACTTTTGGGGATCGCCGACGACTATCGCGCTGGCTTGCAACGCAGGATGAAGGAAATGTCGAGGAGGCGACGATGAGCACGCTTGGAAAGCGGCTAATTGCGGCAGCGAAAGAGGCGAGGCAGATCGCGCGCGGCAAAGCCGACCGGTCAACTTATCGGATTCACATTCCATCCGATATCGACGTGCAGTCGATCCGCAAGTCGCTTGGACTGAGCCAGCGCGTGTTCGCATCAAAGTTCGGAATCGCGCCCGGCACGTTGCGCGACTGGGAACAGCATCGTAAGCAACCGGACGGCCCGGCGCGTGCACTTCTTATGGTCATCAAGCACGAACCTGACGCTGTTCGCCGCGCGCTTGAGCGCGCGGCGGCCTGAACTGCGTCTGGACCTGGGCTAAGATTTCATCTCGAGCCGGTCGGCGCGCGCCAATTCCGGAAAAAGCCGCGTCCAGAGCGCGACGATCAGCAGCGTCCCAATGCCGCCGACCAGCACGGCCGGGACCGCGCCGATCCACGACGCCATGCTGCCGGCGCGGAATTCGCCCAACTGGTTCGACGCGCCGATGAACAGGCCGTTGACCGCGGTGACGCGTCCGCGCACCGCGTCGGGCGTGCCGAGCTGGACCAGCGTCATGCGGATCACGACGCTCACCATGTCGGACGCGCCGAGCACGGCGAGTGCGATGAGCGCGACGATGAACGAGTTCGACAGCGCGAACACGATGGTCGAGAGCCCGAACATCGCGACCGCGCCGAAGATGACGAGGCCGGCCCGTCGTTCCGGCGGCCATCGCGTCAGCACGAGCGCCATGGTCAATGCGCCCACGCCCGGCGCGGCGCGCAGCAGGCCGAGCGCCCATGGCCCCGCCGCATAGACGTCGCGGGCAAACACCGGCAGCAGCGCGGTCACGCCGCCGAGCAGCACGGCGAACAGATCGAGCGAAATGACGCCGAAGATCGCCGGACTGCGGCGGATGAAGGCGAAGCCCGCGAAGAAGGTTTTCAGCGTGAGCGGCTCGCGCGACGGCGCCATGCGCTCGATGCGGATCATCGCGGTGAGCAGCGCCGCGGCGGCGAACAGCGCGAGGCAGACGCCGTACACCACCGAGGGACCTGCGGTGTAGAGCAA
>JAXDNZ010000349.1:0-2523 GCA_034669185.1 Hyphomicrobiales bacterium | reverse complement strand
ACGGCGTGCTCGGCGTAGGGCCCGATGCGGCGCGCGAGATGCACCGCGATGCGCTCGACCGCCATGCGGCGGCCCGAATGCGCGACCTGCGACGATCCCGGATGCGCCGCGCCGTTGGCCTCGCGCAGCCCGCCCTCGATCAGCAGCAACAGCGAGACGTCGCGCAGCCGGCGCGGCAGCAGGATCAGCTCGGCGTCGGTGTAGCACAGCGCCGGACCGGCTTCCGCGATGGTGCGGCGCGCGAGATCGGCTGACAGGCCGTCGGCGAACGACGCATGACGCAGTCCGGGCATCCGCTCGGCGAGCTGATCGAGCCGCGCGCCTTTCAGCTGGTCGGTGCCCGGGACCTGAGGCGCGCGATCCGGTCCCGCGCTCTGCGGCGTGTCGCGCCACAGGATGCCTTCGCGCTGGAACGCGTACCAGACGCGCGACATGAATGCCGCGCGCGCCTGGTTGAAATCGTGATTGCGCCGCACCCAGTATTCCACGCGGTAGTTGGTGAAGCCCGAGCCGACCTGGAACTCGGCCGGCGCGATCACGACCGGATGGGCGGCATTGACATGCGGCAGATCGTAGATCGCATCGGTGAGGCTCTCGGCGACGCGATGCGGCGGCACCGAGACGGAAGCCGGCACCATCGATTCGATGCGCGCCGGGTGGCCGGCGCGGACGATCTCCATCTGGGTGCCGGCGACCAGCGCGTTCGGGATCACCACGGTCGTGCCGCCGACCTTGCGGCCGACGACCGAGCGCCAGGTCAGCGACACCACCTCGACGCGCTCCTGGTTGAGCAGGATCACGTCGCCGACATTCAGCACGCGATCGAGCTGCAGCGCGGAGCCGGCGATCAGGCCGCCGAGCGTCGGCTGCATGGCGAGGCCCACGACGGCGGTCGCCAGCACCGAGGTCGTGAGAATCGCGGTGACGTTCATGCCCAGCCCGCTCAGGATGACGGACACGACGACGAACGTGATCACCGCGTAGACGATGCCGCGCTGCAGGCCGGTCGCCTCGCGCTCGAGGAACGTGAAGCCGATGCCGACGATCATCCGGCCGATCGCGAACACGAGCAGCATCGCGGTCGCGAGCCACGCGAGCCACAGCATCGCGTTCGCGGTGCTGACCCCGCCGAAGACGCGGTAGTCGCCGGCGAGCCCGTAAAGCAGCCACAGCGCCGCCACGAGGAGGGCGAGGGCGATGAGTCCCGCGAAGCGGATCATGTTTGCGTCACGTCGGCTGTTCGGGCGTGGAGAGCCGCCGCATCGTCTTGAGCAGGCTGGTGCGCAGGCGGCGGATCGCATTCGCCAGATCGTTGATCTCGGTCGTGCCAGACGCTGCCGTGATGGCGTGATCGCTTGCCGTGACGCTCGCGGCGTCAGCGGCCTGCGTCAGCTCGCGCAAGGGGCGCACCAATGTGACCTGGAGCGCGTAGCTGATCGCGAAATACGTGATGACGAAGAGTGCGAGCAGTCCGCCCGCAAGGCTGATCGCGAGCTCGACGCTGCCCTTGAGCTGCTCGGCGATCGGCACGGTGAGCGTCTGGATGCCGATCGCTTCGTTCAGCTGCCAGCCAAAGCCGTTGCTCGGGCCGTATTTGGCGATCATCGCCGGCGGCGCCTTGTCGGGCGTCGAGTGGCAGGTCAGGCAGTCCGCGTTCGTGATGCGGATCGGGCGCGCCAGATAGAACACCGCGCCGCCGTCGCCGTCGCGGATTCCGGTCAGCTCGGTGAGCGCCGGCTCGGCGCGGAAGCGGTTGATGAGCTCGACCTCGACCGCGGTCGGCCGGTCGTTCGGGTTGGTCGGGTTGAGCGCGGGCTCGCGATAGCTGTAGGCAGGGTTCATCTCCTGCACGCTCTTGTAGACGGTCTGCGCCGCGAAGGCCGGAACGCTGGTCTCGTAGAACTGGCTGGTCGGCGCCTTCGAGAGGTCGGGCAGGACGTGGTTCTGCGTATAGGCGCGGATCGCGGTCGCGGTGTTGAGCACCAGCCGCGCATTCTCGGTCGCGCGCACGATCGCGTCGCGGCGCAGCATCAAATAGGCGCCGCCGGCGCCGATGATCAGCACGACGATGAAAATCGGAATCAGCACGAGCCGGATGGTCGCGACGGCCGAGGTTCGTTTGAACACGCTTGACGTCCTTCGTTTTTTTGGCGCCTGGCGTGGGCCGCGGAAGAGCGGTGGCGCGAGATGGTCTTTCCGGTTTCATCGCACAGACCGCCGCGCTTTTCCTCACTATTTCTCGGTTCCGTCGCATGTCGCGTCCAACGTGCACGGCGGGTAGGCTGCGCGCGATGATCAAAACAGCCCCGATCACGCTGCGGCCCTGGAGCAGGGACGTTGCGCCGGCATTTGCCGCGTTGCATGCCGACAGCGAGGTGATGGCGGATCGACGCCGATGGGCACATTGGTCCATGCTGGTCTGGGTCGCCGGTCGCGATTGAAACGCCGGCGACTATCTCAAGACAGCGCGCCGCGCGTGACGCGCTGTCGTAGCCCGGGTTGAGCAGAGCGAAACCCGGGATG
>JAXDNZ010000348.1:0-4651 GCA_034669185.1 Hyphomicrobiales bacterium | reverse complement strand
TATCCCGGTCCCGCCGTGAAAGGCGTCACGCTCGCGATGGCGCCGCAGGAGAGCCAGGACGTCATCAAGGAATATGGCCGCGCCGAATATGAGGGCTGGATCGCCAAATTCCCGCATGCCCAGCCGCTCGATTCCAAGGGGCTGGTCGACGCGTTCCGCAAGTGGGATCAGGAAATCGGCGCGCAGAAGACAAGGTAACCAGGCTGTGCCGAACGGACGCGATGCGCGCGCCACAATGCTCCGTCACCCTTCCCTGGAGAGGGAGGGTCGACGCGAGCGTAGTGAGAGTCGGCGCGGGGTGCTCCTATGCACGAAACTCACCCCACCCGGGCTCGCATTCGCTTCGCTCATGCTTGCCGACTCTCCCCCTCCAGGGGAGGGTAAGGAGAGAGCTCACCCCGCTGCGCTGGCGTAACATCCCGCCATGAACCCCAACTTCAAAGAGCTGCGCCTCGCCGGTGTCTCGCGCCACTTCGGCAACCCGGGCGGCCAGCAGGTGGCTGCGCTGCGCGAGCTCAATCTCACCGTCAAGCGCGGCGAGTTCATCGCGCTGCTCGGGCCCTCCGGCTGCGGCAAGACGACCGCGCTCAACTGCATCGCGGGGCTACTGCCGCTCACCGCGGGCAGCATCTCGCTCGACGACATGCGCATCGACGTATTGCCGCCCGAGAAACGCGGCTTCGGCATGGTATTCCAGAACTACGCGCTGTTCCCGCATATGACGGTGCGGCGCAACGTGGCGTTCGGCCTGACGATGCGGCGCGTGCCGGCCGCCGAGATGAAAGCACGCGTCGCGCGCGCCTTCGATCTCGTCCAGCTCGGCGGTCACGAGGACAAGTTGCCCGGACAGCTCTCCGGCGGCCAGCAGCAGCGCGTCGCGATCGCGCGCGCTATCGTGATCGAGCCGCCGCTCCTGCTGATGGACGAGCCGCTCTCGAACCTCGACGCCAAGCTGCGGCTGGAGATGCGCGCCGAGATCCGCCGCATCCACCGTGAGCTCGGCCGCTCCACGATCTATGTGACGCACGACCAGGATGAGGCGCTCTCGCTCGCCGACCGTATCGTGGTGATGAAGGACGGCGTGGTGCAGCAGGTCGGCGTCCCCGAAGAGGTCTATGCGCAGCCGGCGAATCTGCACGTCGCGCGCTTCATGGGCTACCGCAACGTGCTCGATCTCGAGGTCGAGAGCGAACAGGGCAACCGCGTGGTCGCGAACGGGCACGGGCTGCGCCTGCATGGCATCGCCAAACAGGCACTCGGCGGCAGGCATGTGGCCGCGGCGATCCGTCCCGAGGAGATCACGGTCGGCACCGCGGGCGAGAACATCATCGAAGGCAAGGTGCGGAACGCCGAATATGGCGGACGCGACTCGCTCATCGACGTCGTCACGCCGTCCGGACTCGTGCTGCACGCACGCACGACGCAGCGCGTCGCGCTCGACGAGACCGTGAAACTGACCGTACCGCCTGAGCGCGTGCTGCTCTATCCGGCGGAAGACCGCCCGTGAGCACGCTTACGATCGCGCCGGCCGGCCACACCGGGCCTTCCACGCGGTCTTGGGTGCCGCGCGACCGCACAATCCTGCTGGTCGCACCGGCGGTGATCTTCCTGCTGGCGTTCTTCATCTATCCGTTCGCATACGGCTTCGTGCTCTCGTTCCTGCCCAACGAGGGCGGATGGCTTGCCAACTACGAAAAATTCTTCTCCGACGCGTTCCTGTGGCGCACGCTCATCATCACGTTCCAGCTTGCGCTGCCGGTGACGATCCTCAATGTCGGCCTCGCGCTGCCGATCGCGTTCCAGCTGCGCCGCAAAACCCGTTATCAATGGTGGGTGACGATGTTCCTCGTCATTCCGATCACGCTCGGCACCGTGCTGATCGCCGAGGGCATGCTCACCTATTTCGGTCCGAAGGGCTGGCTCTCGCAGGCGCTGCAGCTCCTCCACATCTATGACGGCCCGATCCGGCTGACGCACAATTTCGCCGGCGTCGTGATCTCGCTCGTCATCTCGGGCTTCCCGTTCTGCTTCCTGCTGACCCTCTCCTACGTCACCGGCATCGATCCGACGCTGGCGCGCGCGGCCGCGACCTTGGGCGCCAACCCCTGGCAGCAGTTCCGCCAGATCTACCTGCCGCTGCTCGCCCCGGGCCTGGCGATCACGTTCTGCCTTGCCTTCGTACAGGCGTTCTCGGTGTTTCCGTCCGCCGTGCTGGTCGGTGCACCGTCGGGCTCGACGCGCGTGATCTCGCTTGCGGCTTACGAGGCGGCGTTCGAGCAGTACGATTATTCGATGGCTTCCGCAGTCGCGATGATCATGGGCTTCGCCCAGCTCATCGTCGTCGTTTTGGTGCTTGCCGCCCGACGCGGCTTCTACACCGGCCCGGTGACGGGAGCGAAGGGATGAAGACCGGCTCGCACTGGCTCTATCGCGCCTGGAGCGGCCTTCTGCTCGGCCTGATGGCGTTCTTCATCGTCAATATCGGCCTGATGGTCGCGGCGGTCGCCACCAACTCGGTCGCGCGGCGCTGGCTCGGCACCTGGCTGCCCGACGGTTACACCACCAACTGGTACGTCGCCGCCTGGAAGGAATTCCAGCTTGGCGACATCTTGTGGGTGACGGTCGAGGTCGTTCTTGCCGTCGTCGTGCTGTCGATCCTGCTCGGTGTGCCCGCCGCGTATGCGCTGGCGCGGCGCGAGTTTGCCGGCAAGCGCTTCGTGATGCTGCTGTTCGTGCTGCCGCTGATCATCCCGCCGATCACGTACGGGATTCCGCTGGCGACCGTGATGTACCAGATGCATCTTGGCGGAACGCTGCCGGGCGTGATCCTCGCAAACCTCATTCCCGCCCTGCCATTCGTGATCCTGGTGATGACGCCGTTCATCGAGCAGGTCGACCCGACGCTCGAATCCGCCGCTCGCGTGTTCGGTGCCGGCACCCTGAAGATCTTCTGGTACGTGCTGGCGCCGCTGCTCCTGCCGGGCATTTTGGCGGCCGCGTTGCTGGTGCTGGTGCGCACCATCGCGATGTTCGAGCTGACGTTCCTGACCGCCGGGGCGGATTCACAAACGCTCGTGGTCGCTCTTTATTACGCGGTGTTCGCCGCCGGCGTGCGCGCGCCGCAATCAGTCGACGCCATGGCGATTGTCTACATGGCGATCACATTGGTGTGGCTCATCATCGCGCTGCGCTTCGTCAATCCGACACAGCTTGTCAGCCGCGTGAAGGAGCAGCCGGCGCATTGAAGCCGACTGAGCTTTTCCACAGCCCGGACTGGTCAGGCCACCCTGCCACTTGAACGCCGCGCCAGGCTCGTTCTAGGGTTCCGCGCGCAAACCGCCCGTGAAATGAGGCGGTCGGGAGGACTTGGGCGTGCCGTTCCAGGCCGTCGCAGCACAGCGTCTCTACGAGCAGGTCGCCGGACAGGTGACGGAGCTTGTCGCGCGCGGCGAGTTCAAGCCGGGCGACCGGCTGCCGCCGGAGCGCGACCTCGCCAAGATGCTGGCGGTCAGCCGACCGACCGTGCGCGAAGCCATGATCGCGCTCGAGATCGCGGGGCTGGTCGAAGTGCGCGGCGGCGCCGGCACCTTCGTCACCGACAAGGCCAAGCTTGTCAGCGGGACCAGCATAAACGGAACGGACATCGCGGTGCATCGCCTGTTCGAGGGTGCCGGCTCCTCGCCGCTCGAGCTTGTCGCGGCACGCCGGACCATCGAGCCGGAGGTCGCCGCGCTCGCCGCGCAGCTTGCGACGCCGAACGAGATTGCGGCGATCGCCGAGACGGTCGCAATGATCGGCGCCGCGCAGGACACACCGTCGCACCGCTCGGCCGATCACAAATTTCACATCCGCATCGGGCTTGCGAGCCACAACAGCGTGTTGACCGCGATCGTCGATGAGTGCTGGGCCGAGATGTATTCGCCGATGTTCGAGCGCATGGGCGCGATCACCGGCTTGATCGTCGCGCGTTGCAGCCCGCAGCAGCGCGACACGACGGTCGCGGAGCACGAGGCGGTCTATCATGCGATCGCCGCGCACGACGCGGCCGCGGCGCGCGCCGCGATGGACGCGCACCTCGCGGGCGTCGAAGCGATCCTGATCGGCGGCGACGCCGCCGAGACGGAGCTGACCCGCCGCGAACGGCGCGCCGGAGCGGCCGCATGAGCACCGCACGCGCGACGCAGCTCACCTCGCCGCTGATCCACATCGACCGGCTGTTTCCGGCCGATCTCGCCTCGCGCACCGTCGCGCGCCGCCTTTACGCGGACGTGCGCGACCTGCCGATCGTATCGCCGCACGGCCATACCGATCCGCGCTGGTATGCCGAGAACGCGCCCTTCCCCGATCCGGCGCGGCTGTTCGTGATCCCGGATCACTACATTTTCCGCATGCTCTACAGCCAGGGCGTGGCTTTGGAAGAACTTGGCGTGCCGCGCCGCGATGGCGGGCCGGTCGAGACCGATGCACGAAAGATCTGGCGGCGGTTCGCGCAGCACTATCATCTGTTTCGTGCGACGCCGACGCGGCTGTGGCTCGATCACGCCTTCTCCGAGCTGTTCGGCATGGAGGTGCGGCTCAATGTTGCGACCGCGGACCTCTACTTCGACCGCATCTCGGAATGCCTTGCCAAGCCCGCGTTACGCCCGCGCGC
>JAXDNZ010000347.1:0-5976 GCA_034669185.1 Hyphomicrobiales bacterium | reverse complement strand
GAGCCGCCGTACTGCGCGCCGTAATAGATGCCGGCGAGCATGATCAGGGCGCCGACCGGCGGCAGGCCGAAGGTGATCGGCAACAGCATCGCGATCGTTGCGAGCGGGCCGATGCCGGGCAGCACGCCGATCAGCGTGCCGACCATCGCGCCGACGAAACACAGGAAGATGTTCATCGGAAACAGAATGGTGATGCCCAGGAACGGGATCTTGAGATCCACGAGCTGGAAGACGACACCGAAGCCCTGGGCGAGATTTTGAATGAGATCCATCTGATCGGCCCCCTCAGAACCGCGGCCAGAGCTGCAGCGGCAGGTTGAGCCCCCATGGGAACAGAAGCGAGCAGAACAAGGTCAGCACCGCGGCCCAGACCAGCGTCTCGACCCAGCGAATCTCCTCGGTCGCGTAGGCTGAAACGACGAGCGAGACGAAACTCGCGATCACGAGGCCGATCGGCCGCACGGTCACGGCGAAGATCAGCGTCGCGGCGGTGATGAACACCGGCCCGCGCGGCGCGAACCTGATCAGGACGAAGGCCAGGGCGAGCACCACGGCCGCGCCGATGGCGGCGACGATGATGTCCGGCGCGACACCCGGGACGATGTGGCCGAGGCGGGCGGAATAATACGTGATCGGAATCAGCGCCACGAGCAGCACGGCGCCGCCGAGCGGGCCTGAGAACGCGAAATCTTCTTCCGGCGGACCGTCGGTGAACAGCCCCACCAGCACCACCCCGACGCCGACCGCCATCAGCAAATAGGCAAACAGGCGCGGCGCGGTGCCGGGACCGAACGCGAAGCCGCGCATGCCGGGCAGGTCGCTACACGCCCACAGCGCGAAGCCCGCCATCCCGATCAGCACAAGGCCGCCCCATAGGTCCTTCGGATTTCGGGTCAGCCAACTGCGCGGCGCCTCCGCGCCCCGACCAGCACTCTCGGACATCCCCTGCTCCCCTTGAACGCTTTGTCGCCCCACGCGTTCTGAAAAGACGTGTTGGCTCCTGCCTAGCATAGGGCCAGTCGCCATGAAACTTCAAACCTTGAGCAGCGGGGGAACCGGCCTCAAACCAGGCCGAGATAGCCGAGCAAACCGGCGGCTGCGAACAACCATAGCGGATTGAAGCGCGTGAAATAGGCAACCGCCGCGACGCCGAGCGTGATGGCGAACGCGGTCAGGCTCTTGTCGGCAGCGCGCGCGATCACGAAGGTGCCGGCCGCGAACAGCCCGACCGACACCGGCACGAGACCGGCCTGCGTCACGATGCGCCACTTCGCGTGCCTGAAGCGGTCGAACATGCGGCTGACGTAATAGGTGATCACGCAGGTCGGCCCGCACATCGCGAGCGTCGCGACCATCGCGCCGGGAAAGCCCGCCGCCTGATAGCCGATCAGTGTCACGATGATGATGTTCGGACCGGGGGCGGCCTGCGCGATCGCGAACAGGTCGGCGAACTGGCGGTCGGTCATCCAGTGCGACACGTCGACGGCCTGGCGATGCATCTCGGGGAACACCGCCATGGCGCCGCCGATCGCGAACAGCGACATCAGCGCGAAATGCGCCGCCAGCGTGACCAGCGTGTCGGAGGCTTTCATCGCCTGACCCACCAGGCGAGCGCAATCGAGATCGGCGCCATCACAAGGAGCACGTACGGCAAGGGCAATCGCATCACGCCCACCGCGACGAAGGCCGCGGCGGTCACCACCCACGCGCCGACGCCCTCGCGCAACAGCGGCTGCAGCATCTTCACCACGATCGCGAGAAGAAGCCCCGCGGCCGCCGCCGCAACGCCGCCGAGCACGCGCTGCAGCGCCTCGGCCTCGCCATAGCGCGAATAGAGCACGCCGAGCGTCAGCACGATGGCGACCGGCGGGATCAAGAGGCCGGCGAGCGCGACCGCGGCGCCGGCCGCGCCGTGCAGCCGCCCGCCGAACACGACCGCAAGGTTGACGATGTTGGCGCCGGGCAGGAACTGGCCGATCGCGAACGCCTCGTTGAACTCCTGCGCCGTCATCCAGCGCTTGTCCTCCACGATCGCGCGCCGCGCCCACGGCAGGACGCCGCCGAAGCCGTGCAGCGCCATCGAGAAAAACGCGAAGAAGAGTTCGGAGATCGAGGGCTTCGGCGCGGGCGGAAGGTCGGCGGAGCGCGGCGATGCGGGCGACGGCGCGGGCGGCTCACTCGCAATCGGCGGCACGTCGAGAGGGGGAGGCATCGGCAACTGGTAGCGCCGGTTGGCGCAGCGCGCCAGCGCGCGCAGGCAGACGAGCACTGCGCGTGCCGCGATCGCGCGTCGCTTACCCTCTCCCGCTTGCGGGGAGAGGGGAAGAAGAAAGGCTCACTTCACGCCGTAGCGCGAAAACTCCTCGGCGATGTCGGACTGGACCGCCTTGGCGGCCGCGATGTCGGCAGTGCTGCCGGCCTCGTCGCCCTTTTGGCGCTTGGCGATGCCGCGGCCGTAGAGCGAGCCCGCGAGCCTGGGCGATGCCTTGAGCGCCGCGTCATAGTCGGCGATCGCCTCGTCGAGCCGGCCGAGCCGCAGATAGACGAGGCCGCGGCTGTCGAGCGTGCCGGCGGCGTTCGGCCGCAGCCGCAGTGCGGTATCGCAATCGCTGAGCGCCAGCGGGAGCTCGCGCCCGGCGACGGCGCGGGTCCAGCAGCGGCCGTTGAAAGCCTCGACGTATTCGGGATCGAGCCGGACCGCATCGCCGTAATCCGCGATGGCGCGGTCGTGGTCGGCCTTGCCGAGATACACGTTGCCGCGGTTGTAGAAGGCGGCCGCGTATTCGCGGTCGACGGCGATCGCCTGCGTGTAGTCCGCGATCGCGCGGTCGGTGTCCTTCTTGTTCTTGTAGGCGAGGCCGCGGTTGTTATACGCCTTGGCGGACTTGGGATCCACGCGGATGGCGTCGGTGAAGTCCGCGATGGCGCGGTCGTAATCCGCCTTTCTGAAGTAGAAGGTGCCGCGCATGAACACGGCATCGGAATCCTTGGGGTCGAGCCGGAACGCCTCGCTCACGTCTGCGATCGCACGGTCGGTGTCGTTCTTGCGGCCGTAGATGCGGCCGCGGTTATAGAACGCGACCGCATGTTTGGGATTGAGCCGGATCGCCTCGCTGTGATCCGCCAGCGCGCGATCCAGGTCACCCATCTTGTCATGCGCGTTGCCGCGGTTGGTGTAGGCGTCGGCATATTTGGGGTCGAGCCGGAGCGCCTGCTCGTAGTCCGCAATCGCGCGGGTGTAGTCCAACTTCTTGTAATACGCGTTGCCGCGGCTGTTGTAGCCCTTGGCGCGTTTGGGATCGAGCCGGATCGCTTCGTTGTAGTCGGTGATGGCGCGATCGTACTCGCCCTTGGCGACATACTCGATGCCGCGGTTTTCCAGGATCAGCGCCCGGTCATGCGGTTTCCAGCGGCCGGTCGCGAGCGCGCGCGTGCAGGCCGCAATCGCGGTATCGCCGGAGGCTTTCGAGCAGGTCTGGCTGTCGTCGTTCGGCCCTGCCGCGGCCGGTGCCGCGCCGGCTATGGCGGCGACCGCCGCGCAGAACGCAGTGATGCAGAGTACCCTGCCCATGCCCCATCTCCCCCAGACCCGCTGACGGCAAGCGTAAGCGGCGGGGAACGCGGGTGCAATTGGGTGCAGGGCGCGGACAAGCGCCAAAGACGCCGCGAACCCGAGGTCTCGCTATCCGTTTGGAATGCGCCCATCCGGCGTGAGCTCATCGACCGCGCTCGGAAGATCGCGGCTCAATCCGGACAGAAGATCGATCTGTGAGATGCCTGCTTGCTCTGAAAGCGAGTTGACCGTGTCGGGACCGAGGGCTTGTTCGAGCTGGTCCGGCGATACGGAACGGTTCGGTCCTGTTCCGATCCACGAATTCGCAATCTCCCCATGTCCGTTCTGCTGGAAGCGATTAACAAGGTCACTCAAACCGCCACTCAGAAGACCACCCGCCGTAGCCCCGCCGAGCAGTCCGCCCAGTCCACCCGTCAACAGCCCGCCCAAGCCACCAGCGGAGGGAGCAGCCACGTTGCCGGGCTTTGGCCCGGCCGGTGCGCCTTGGCGCAACATGTCGGCGAGGCGCCCTTTTCCCTGATACGTGCGGTACGCCAGCACGCCCATCAACAGCATGGTCAATGGAGACATCCCACTGCTGGTGCGCTGAGTAGAACCGCCGAGAAGTCCATCGAGCAAACCCATCAAGCGCTCCTCAGGTCGTCGCCCCGACGTCGCGGCAACTGCGCTGTATCGAAAAGGTTCACCGGTCTTCAGGGACTACTCGTGTCCCGCCATCATTTCGCGTCGCTTTCCGAAACAAGAGCGTCCTTTCAAGCCGCGCGGTAGCCCGTGAGGGCCCTGAACGCAGGCAAAGATAAATTGCGCCGCCGCGTCTGGGCCGGAACAACCCGAACAAATCGGCGTTAGCGCCACGACGGAACTTGCGGCTGCCTCAGGAGCCTTGCCTATGTCTTTTCACACAGAGCCCTCGGTAAACTCGCTGCGGGTGGAGGCCGAAGCCACGCGCTCACGCCTGACCGGCACTGTGGAAGAACTCCGCACCCAGGTCGCGGACACGGCCACCGACCTGAAGGAGCGGCTGTCGCCGCAGACGATCAAAACGGAAGTCAAGCAATACGTCCGGGAGTCGCGCGACCAGCTCTGGCATAACCTGGAGCAGAAGGCGCGGGACAATCCGCTGCAAGCAGTCGCCGTCGGAGCCGCGCTCGCCTATCCGGCGCTGAAGCTGATGCGCGCCATGCCTGCCCCGCTGCTGCTGATCGGCGCGGGTCTTCTGTTGTCCCGCAGCTCAGGCTCGATCGGAGTGGAGTCCGGGGCGGTCGGCACCCTGCGGGCTCGCGCGCAAGAAACGACGGATGCGGCCGGTAGGACCTTCGAGGCTGCAACCGAGAGCGTGCGCAGCAAGGTCAATGAAGCGCAGGATTACGCGCGTGAGAAGGTCAACGAAGCGCAGGATTACGCCCGTGAGAGCGTCGGTGCCGTCGTGGATGGCGTCAGCGCGACTGCATCGTCGCTGAAGGACCGCGCGGCGGGCGTTGCCAACGACGCAACTTCCGCCCTCAGTAACGCGGCCGATACGGTCAAGGGCCACGCCGAGAGTTTCGCGCAGCAGGCGCGGCAAACCGTCAGCGGAACGTGGGACCAGAATCCATTGCTGGTCGCCGGTATCGGCTTGGCGATTGGCGCCTGCATCGCCGCTGCGTTTCCCACCACCCAGGCTGAGGAAACGATGTTCGGCGACGCAAACGACGCCCTGCGCCGCCAGGCTGAAGGCGTCGCCGCGAAAGGCATCGAGGCGGCCAAGTCCGCAGTCGAGGGCGTAGCGGCCGCCGCAAGCGAACAAGGCCTGTCCGCGGACGGCCTCAAAGGGGTTGGGGAAAACCTCACGGAGAAAGTGCGCGCGGTCGCGGCACGCGGTGTCGAAACGGCCCTTGGAAGTACCAACGCGAACGAGCCCGGTCCGGGCCAGCGCAAAGCATACACCTGACAGAGAGAAGGCAGCGAGGTCCCCATGAGCATCACCGACACCAACTCACCGCGTCCGAAAAACGACGGATTCGGCAAGGACAGCTTGGGCAAGGACAGTTTGGGCAAGAAAGCCGAAGGCGTCGTCGACCAGGCCCGTGCGCTCGGGCGTGACCTGCAGGGTCAGGCCAGCGAATTGACGCAGTCCGCGGCCGAGACGGTGAAGACCCAGGCGGCCAATCTGAAAGAGCAGGCCAAGGAGGTCGCGTCGGACGCCGGCGAAAAGCTGCGCACGAGCATGAACGAGCAGAAAGCGGCGGGCGCCGATTACGTCGGCAATATCGCGAACATCATCCGGCGGACCGCTTATGAGTTCGATGCCGATATCCCGCAGGCGGGTCAGTACATCCGCAAGGCCGCGGCGCAGCTCGAGACCGTATCCGAAGCGATGCGCAACAAGAACATGTCGGAAATCGTCGGCAACGTTCAGGACT
>JAXDNZ010000346.1:0-2996 GCA_034669185.1 Hyphomicrobiales bacterium | reverse complement strand
CGTCCATCTGTTCGGCCGCGATGCTCACGGTCAGTTCGTCACCTTCTTGACGAGCTCGGCCAGTGTCTTGGCCTCATCGAGGCTTTCGACGATCGCGTTGGTGTACATTTCCTTCGCGGTCGGCTTCTTGGTGATATCGCCGGACTCCGCCAGGATATCGATCGAAGACTGCCACTTGGCGTCGTTCATCAGCCCGAAGCGCTGCGCGTAGTCCGGGGAATTGTAGAGCGAGTAGATGATCTCGAGCTTTTTCGTCTCGAGCTTCAGATCGCGGTCGGGCGATACCTTGACCACCTCGGCGACCGCGGCTTCCTTGTTGCCGGCGGTCCAGGCGAGACTCTTCAGCGTCGCCCGCACGAACCGCTTGACCAGATCGGGATTCGACTTGAGCAACTGCTCGCTGGTGTAGAGCACCGTGCCGTAGAATTGCACGCCGTAATCCTTCAGCGGCATCACGTTGGTCGGGAAGCCGCGCATGTCGAGCGTCAGCGCCTGGCCGAAGTGATAGCCGAACACCGCGTCCACCTGACCGGCCGCGAGCATCTGCACCTCGGCGCCGCGCGCGACGTTGACGTATTCGATGTCGTCGCGGGTGAAGCCGCCCTTGATCAGCAGCGGTTCGAGCAGGCCCTTCACGTTGCTCTGGAACCAGGAGATCTTCTTGCCCTTGAGCTGGCTCGGGCTCGTGTAGTTTGCCTTCTTCAGCGTGATGACCGAGAACGGCGTATCGGGCTCGTCCGCCATGATGGCGACGACCGGCACGCCGCTGGCGCGCGCCCGGATGAAGCCATCCGCATTGGCGACGCCGAACTGCTCGCGGCCGGTGCCGATGAACACTTCATTCTGCTGGCCGGCGGAGGGAGGCCGGATCTCCAGATCGATGCCTTCCGCCTTGTAGAGGCCCTGCGCCAGCCCGCCGTAGTATTGGGCGTGCATCGCCCATGGCGTGAAATTGATCCGCATCACGACCTTGTCTTCGGCGCGGACCGCGCCGGCGCCGAACAGCGCCGACATCGCTGCGGCCGCGAGGATCGCGCGCCGGCTCATCGTCATCGGTTGCATCGAAATCTCCATTCAAGGCTTCGCCGGGCCTGCCGGCGCCCGGCCGTCAGGCCACCGTCGTCGAGTCGCTTCCTTCGTGCTTCCAGGAAATCATCCGTTCGATCGCCGACATGAGGCTGAAGAACGCCGTGCCGATCACCGCCAATGCGATGATCGCGGCGAACGAACGCGCGGTGTTGAAATTGAAGCTCCCCGAGAGCACGAGATAGCCGAGCCCGTTCGACGCGGCGAGCCATTCGGCGACGATCGCGCCGAGCACGGACAGCGTCGTCGCGATCCTCAGGCCGGCGAAGATGTAGGGCATTGCATAGGGGAGCCGCAGGCGGAAGAACATCTGCTGGCCGTTCGCATCGACCGAGCGGAACACGTCCGACAGCCCGCGGTCGACCTCCTTGAAGCCCGCCATCGTGTTGATGACGATGGGGAAGAACGCGATCGACGCGACCACGGCGATCTTCGACCCGATCCCCGCGCCGACCCACACCAGGATGAGCGGTGCGATCGCGATCTTCGGCACGCTCTGCAAGCCGACGAAGATCGGCATGATCAGGCGCTCGACCAACCGATAGCGGATCATCAGCGCCGAGATGGCGATCGCGAACAGGACCGCCGCGACGTAGCCGCTGATGATGCTGCCGATGGTGGCGAGGCTGTGCATCTGGATGAGCGGCCATTCGTTCACCATCAACTGCGCGACGTCGGTGGGCGCCGGTAGCAGGAAGTTGGGAATGTCGAAGGCACGGGTCAGGATCTGCCAGAGACCGACCAGCGCAATGACAAGCAGGAATGGGCCGGCGCGCTCGATCCCACGGCGCCACTGTCGGGCTCGCGGCGCCTGCTGCGCGGTCATGTCGGCATGGGAGAGGGTCAACGAGATCAACCTTGTGCGGCTCCATTGTAGCGCCTCAACGCGGCCCCTCAAGGCAGCGGCGCCGCGCCCGTTGCCGCACAAAAGAAAACCCCGCCGAAGCGGGGTTTTCGCCGTCTAGTCCTACTGCTGGAGGGCATGAGGACAGGCCCCCAGATGCGCCCGCGCGGCTTTCAAGTCCAGCCGCTACCCATAGGGGCCGAACCGGCTCATGCCTACAATATGGTTCCGCAGTATCGTGCCGGTACACCGGCGCCGTGCTTCGCCGCGCCTGTCGTGATTCGTAGCCCGCGCAGCAACCTGACGTTGGTTTGCCGAGCCGGCCGCCTCGCAATCGCTGCCTCGATTCGGCGCGGCGTTTGCCCGAGCGTTCACACCCCGAGCGCTTCGCGCAGCTTGTAGCGGATGATCTTGCCCGAGCCGGTGCGCGGGATTTCCGCCACCAGATGCACGGCGTGCGGAACCTTGTAGGCGGAGAGCTGCGCGCGGCAGTGCGCGAGCAGCGCCTCGATCTCGACGGTCCGGTCCTTGCGCGCCACCACGAACAGCGCCGGCACCTCGCCGAGATGCTCGTGCGGCACCCCGACCACCGCGCAATCCAGCACCGCCGCGTACGTGTTCACCACCTCCTCGATTTCGGCCGGCGCGATGTTCTGCCCGCCGCGGATGATCAGCTCCTTGAGCCGTCCGGTGATCGTGAGAAAGCCGTTCTCGTCGCTCCTGGCGAGATCGCCGGTATGGTACCAGCCATCGCGCAGCGCCTTGCCGGTTTCCTCCGGCTTGTTGTGATAGCCCGGCATGACGTTCGGTCCGCGCACGATCAGTTCGCCTTCCTGTCCCAGCGCGACGTCGCGTCCGCTTGCGGGATCGAGAATGCGCACCGCGAGTCCCGGCACCGGGAACCCGCACGAGCCGAGCACGCGCGATCCGCTCGGCCAGTTCATCGTCACCATGGTGGAGGTTTCGGTGATGCCGTAGCCGTCGAGCAACGGCACGCCGAAACGCTGCTCGAATTCGCGGTTGAGCGTCGCCGGCATGATGGCGCCGGCCGACACGCAGAGCCGCA
>JAXDNZ010000345.1:0-2585 GCA_034669185.1 Hyphomicrobiales bacterium | reverse complement strand
TTCGCGGCCTGCGCGGTCGCGCTTTCACTGTTCGCGAACGTGTCGACTGGGTTCGCCGCCGGCAAGATCGCTGCCGGCCGGCAGAAGGCGCTGCAGTGCCAGACATGCCATGGGCTCGACGGGCTGTCGAAGATGCCGGAGGCGCCGAACATCGCCGGCAGCCCCGAACAGTATCTCGCGCGCCAGCTCAATGCCTTCCGCAAGGGCGAGCGCAAGAACGAGATGATGTCGGTGGTGGTTCAGCCGCTGTCCGCTCAGGACGTCGCCGACCTTGCAGCGTATTACGCGGCGATCGAGGTGACGGTGAAGGCGCCGAGATGATGCCGCTGTCATTCCGGGGCGCCGCAAAGCGGCGAGCCCGGAATCCATAAACACAAATCTCTCGATGGTGCGCGATCGAGAACCCAACTCGCCTTCGTGGTTATGGATTCCGGCCCTCGCTTCGCTCGGCCGGAATGACGAGAACCGAATGACTCGCCTCCAGCTCATCGCCATCCGTCTCCTCCTGCTCGCGCTCGTACTCGCCGCGTGGGAGACGCTGCCGCGCAACAACGTCATCAATCCGCTGCTGCTGCCCCCGTTCACTGACGTGCTCGCGACGCTATGGGACATCCTCGGCCGTGCCCAGGTGCATGAGGCGATCCTGGTGACGGCGGCGGAAGTGGTGGTCGCGTTCGTGATCGCGGTACCGCTTGGCGCGGCGATCGGCGTGCTCATCGCCGAGAGCGAGTACTTCGGACAGGTCTTCAAGCCGCTGCTGTTCTATGTCTTCAGCGTCCCGAAATCGATTTTTCTGCCGATGTTCATCCTCGTCATGGGCATCGGCTTTCAACAAAAGGTCGCCTACGCGGCGTTCTCCACACTGTTCGTCGTGATCATGAGCGCGACCGCGGCCGTCGAGTCCGTACGCGCCGACCACGTGCTTGTCGCGCGCTCGTTCGGCGCGACGCGCATGCAGATCCTCACACGCGTCTACGTGCCGAGCATGATGCCGATCCTGCTCGAGACATTACGAATCTCGATGATCTTCAATTTCACCGGTGTGATGATCGCCGAGATGTACGCCTCGCGCACCGGAATTGGCCACCTGATCTCGAACTGGGGCGAGAACTTCCAGTTGCCGCAGCTCTTCGCCGGCGTCATCCTGCTCGCGGCCGTCGCGATCGCGTTCAACGAAACGGTGCGATGGGCCGAGCATCGCTACAGCGCGTGGCGAACATGAGCGCCGCGAGCTTTACCGCCTTGCGTGACGTACCGGCGGACGCCGCCATCGAAGTCGCCAATCTCAGCCACGTCTACGACGGCCGCGACGGCAACGTGCCGGCGCTGACCGACATCGCGATGACGGTCGGCTCCGGGCGGTTCGTCGTCGTCGTGGGCCCGAGCGGCTGCGGCAAGACCTCGCTGCTGATGATGATGGCGGGCCTGCGCCACCAGAGCGCCGGCACGATCCGCATCCAGGGTAGGCCGATCGACGCACCCGATCCCGACCGCGTCGGCGTCGTGTTCCAGGAAGCGAGCCTGTTCCCGTGGCTCTCGGCGCTCGACAACATCGAGTTTCCGCTCGCGCTGCGCCATGCCCGGCGCGACGAGCGCCGCGCGCGCGCGACCGAGATGCTCAATCTCGTCGGGCTGCAAGGTTTTGGCGCGCGCTATCCGCACGAGCTGTCCGGCGGCATGAAGCAGCGCGTCTCGATCGCGCGCGGGCTGGTGCAGGACCCGCCGGTGCTGCTGATGGATGAGCCGTTCGCGGCGCTCGACGAGCAGACGCGCATGACGATGGGCCACGAGTTGCTGCGCATCTGGTCGCAGACCGCCAAGACCGTGGTGTTCGTCACGCACAGTCTCACGGAGGCGGTCTACCTCGCCGACGAGGTGCTGGTGATGTCGGCGCGCCCCGGCCGCAACATCGATCGCATCGCGATCAACCTGCCGCGCCCGCGCACCTACGAGATGATGGCGACCGACGTGTTCGGCCGCCTGCGCGACCGCATCTGGCAGCAGATCCGGAAGAGCGCGTGATGCGCCGCCCCTCCCCCGCAACGGTGCGCTGGCTGATCCTCGCAGCCCTGCTGGTGTTCTGGGAACTGATGCCGCGCACCGGCATCATCCCCGAGCTGTTCCTGCCGTCGTTGTCGAAGACCGTTGCCGTATTGATCAAGGACTGGCGCGAATACGCGTCGGAGCTGGCGGTCACGCTCTACGAGGTCGCGTTTGCGATGCTGATCGCTTGCGGCTTCGGTATTCTCTGCGGTGCGCTGGTCGGCGGGATCGCGCTGTTGCGCAGCCTGCTGCTGCCGGTGTTTTCCAGCATGTACGCCGTGCCGATCGTGATCCTCTATCCGATCTTCACCGCCTGGTTCGGCATCGGCTCGCAGTCAAAGATCATCTTCGCCGGCGTCTACGGCTTCTTTCCGGTGATGCTCTCGACCGCGGCCGGCATCCGCACCATCGATCCGCATCTGCTGCTGGCCGCGCGCAGCATGGGCGCGACCCTGTCGCAGCAGATCACCCGCGTGATCATCCCTGCCTCGATCCCGACCGTACTGACCGGGCTGCGGCTTGGCGGGGCGCTCACGATCATC
>JAXDNZ010000344.1:0-4639 GCA_034669185.1 Hyphomicrobiales bacterium | reverse complement strand
CCGACGAGCCGGTGCCGATCATGCCGACGCGCAGACCGGTGAAATCGACGTCCTCATGCGGCCAGGTCCCGGTGTGGTAGGTGGGCCCGGCGAACGAATCCATTCTCTTGAACTTCGGCTTGTTCGGCACCGAGAGGCAGCCCGTCGCCATCACGCAATGCGTCGCGGTGAGCTCTGCGCCGTCGCCGCTCTCGATGCGCCAGCGGTTGCCGGCTTCCTCGAAAGTCAGCGCGCTCACGCGCGTGTTGAACTGGATGTCGCGGCGCAGGTCGAAGCGGTCGGCCACGTGGTCGGCGTAGCGCAGGATCTCCGGCTGGCCGGCGTAGCGTTCGCTCCAGTGCCACTCCTGCTGCAGCTCGGGCGAGAACTGGTAGGAGTATTCGAGGCTCTCCACGTCGCAGCGCGCGCCCGGATAGCGGTTCCAGAACCAGGTCCCGCCGACGCCGCTGCCGGCTTCCAGCACCCGCACCGTAAAACCCATCGCCCGCAGCCGGTGCAGCATATAGAGCCCGGCGAATCCGGCGCCGACGACCGCGACGTCGACATGCGGCGCGCTGCCGTTGCGTTTGTTCGGTTCCGTTGCGGCCATGCTGGATTTCGGCTGACGCCGGTCACGCCGTCAAGTCGGCATAGATCGCGTTGCGGAGGTCGCGGGTGTAGCGCCCCATCATGCCTTCGAGCGCGGTGTTGGTCAGCGACACGACGCTGAGCCGCCGCGCCGGATCGACGAACCAAGTGTGGCCCCACACGCCGCCCCAGCCGAATGTGCCGGGCGACTGCGGGCTTTGCGCCGCGGCCGGGTCGGTCAGGATCGCGGCGCCGAAGCCGAAGGCCCAGCCGGGTCCGCGGTTGGGGATCGGCAGGTTGCCGGTTTGCACCGTCATCATTGCGGCGGCGGTGTCACGCGGCAGGATCGGCGCGCCGCCCGTTCGCAGCGCCTCGATGAAGGTGAGCATATCGCTGGCGTTGCCGACCATGCCGGCGCCGCTGGAGCGGAACGAGACGGGATCGAACACGCGCGCCGGGACGAGATGGATGCCGGCGAGACCCTCGTAGAGCGGGATGCCGGGAGGGAAATGGACGCGATAGCCGTCGTCCGGGATGCGAAGCGGTGCCGGTTTGTGGTCCGCATAGGCCGCCACCAGCAGCTCCCGTTGTCCCGGCTTCAAGTCGAACCCGATCGAGGTGAGTTTCAGCGGCCCGCTCACGTGTTCGGCCATCACGGCTTCGAGGTCGCGGCCTTCGACGGCCTCCATCACGGCGCCCATGACGTCCATCGACAGCGAATAATCCCAGCGCTCGCCCGGCCGATAGGCGAGACCGGCGCCCGTGAGACGGTCGAGCTCGTCGGTCATGGCGAGGCCCGGCTGATCGAGGCCGTCCGACACATTGGCGCGGTGATACGGCCCGTCCGGCTTCTGCATGAAGCCGTAGGAGAGCCCGGCCGTGTGGGTGAGCAGATGGCGCAGCGTGATCGTCGGCGTTTCGCCGTTCGCGAGCGCCGGACGGAAGTTCGGCAAATAGCGCGTCACCGGGTCGGAGAGCGCGATCTTGCCGCGCTCGACCAGCCGCAATGCCGCCGCCGTCACCAGCGGCTTGCTCAGCGAGGCGAGGCGGAACACGGCCTGCTCGCGCATCGGAACGCCGCGCTCGCGGTCGGCGAGGCCCGCCGCGCGGCGGTAGACGATCGCTCCATCGCGCGCGACCAGCACGACCGCGCCGACGATGCGGGCGTCGGCGAGCGCCTGATCGATCGCCGCGTCGATTTTCGGCGCCCGCGTTGCGACAGTGGCGTCCATCAAGGTTCCCGGATTGACAAGCGCCATAGTAGCCCGCCTTGAGCGCAGTGGAACCCGGGAGTTTTTTTCCCGAAAGGACCAGCCTGCCCGAGCAAAACGCATGCACCGAACCTGGCCGAAACTTTCCGCTCTGATGTTCGTTTCTCCCCTACGAATGGAGGAGAACATCATGAAATCGATCACCCGCGGCGTGCTTGCTATCGCGTTGCTCGGCGTTCCGGCCATCGCGATGGCTCAAAGTGGAACACCGGCACCTGGCCCCGGACAGTCGGAATGGGCTCCCGGCAATCGCGCAAAGGGCCCTGGCGATGCGAAGGATTTCGCACCCGGCCAGAGGATGCACAGTAAGGATGTCAAGAGTCAGCCGGGCGCATCCGAATATGCGCCGGGACACCTGCCGAACAAGGACGTGAAGAAATAAGCCTGCGACTGGAACAATCGTCTCCGAAGCCCCGGCCTCATCGCCGGGGCTTCTCGATTCAGACAATGCGGTGCGGCGATCTGCTTTCTAATCCAGGATCCAGGTCGACGGCGCCGGGCGCGCCAGCGCGGCGGCCGCCAGCAAGGCCGAAGTCGGCTTGATCACATCTTCGAGCCGCGACGGATCCTGCAACTGATCGAACTGGACGGCGAAGCCCTCATCGAACACCCGCACCACCGAGCCGACCGTACGGCCGACGGCGAGGCGCGTGCCGAGCTGGGGCTCGATGTCGGCCGACACCGCGACGCCCGACGGCGAGATGTCGATCACAAAGCAGGTGAGGGCGGTCGCATCCGCGAACAAGAGCGTGGTGTGCGGATTCTGCGGGATGATGCGCTGCTGCTTCCTGACGTCGACGACGGAAGGGTCTTTCTCGCGCTTCTCGATCCATTCGAGCTTGTTCGCGAGCTTGTCGCGCTGGCTGTTCGAGACCGCGAGGTCGACGAGGAAGCCGCCGTCGACGATGTCGGTGATGAAGCCGTCGAGCTTGCCGAACTCGCCGAAGTGCGCGATCACGCGCTCGCCCTTGGGGCCGAGCACCGGCGCCGCCACCAGCATCTGAAACGGCGAGATGCGCGTCGTCCGGCATGCGAACTCGCGGCGCTTGCCGGTCGCATCATAACGGCTGGCCAGGCTGTATCGCCCGACCGTCCGGACTTCGACCGCCCGGCGATTCATGAAGTCGTGCACATCCGCCACGGCACGCCACCTCCCTGGAGTGCTCCGCGCAGTAAAGGGCGGGGGGGTCTAAGACGGGCTTAAACGGCGTCTGGTTCCAATTTCGGTGGTTAAGAGAAGATTGCCGCGCACGCGGGGCGTAGCCCGGATTGAGCGTCAGCGAAACCCGGGGCGGCGAAAGCCGAGGCGATTTCTTAGGAGGCCGAGGCGCTTTCTTATCCCTCCCCCGGTGGCTCCGCGTGAGCGCGGCGAACGCGGAGACGGTGGGTTGCTTTGCAAGCGTCCCCCACCCGGCTCGCTATCGCTCGCCACCCTCCCCGCTTCGCGGGGAGGGATAAAACGCACCGCCGGCTTTCGGGCGGGCAGGGCGCGAGCCCGGAAATCCATGAGCCCCCGTGGGTGAGCTTGCACGGGCGGTGAAAACCGGCTTGCCTCGTGGTTATGGATTTGGGGCTCGCCGCTGCGCGCCCGAATGACAGCAAGCAGCCCCGCGTCGATCCTCTCATGTCGAAACTCAATCCCCAACAAGCCGCCGCCACGCTGCAGGACGCCATCGCGCTGCACCAGCAGGGCCGTCTGGCCGAGGCAGACAAACTCTACGCGCGCATCCTCAAGGTCTATCCGGAGCAGTTCGATGCGCTGCATCTGTCCGGCCTCGCCAAGCTGCAAGGCGGCAAGGCGGGCGAGGCGCATCGCCTGATCACGGCGGCGCTGAAAGTCGCGCCGCAGTCGGCGGACGCGCATGCGAATCTCGGCCTCGTGCTCGGCGCGCTCAAGCGGCCGGACGATGCGCTGGCGAGCTTCGACCGCGCGCTCGCGCTCGCGCCAGACCATCTCGAGGCGCTCGGCAATCGCGGCAATGCACTGCTCGACCTCAAGCGGCCGCAGGACGCGCTCGCCTGTTTCGACCGGGTGCTGGCGCGCGAGCCGCGCCATCTGCCGTCGCGGGTCAATCGCGGCAATGCGCTGACCACGCTCGGCCGGATTGAGGAAGCGATCGGCGAATACGACGCGGCGCTCGCGCTCCATCCGGGCGACGTGAAGGCGCTGTTCAACCGCGCCAATGCGTCGTTCCGTCTCGGGCGCTACGCGGACGCGCTGGCCGGTTTCGATCGCTTGCTCGCGGCCGTGCCGCCATACGCCGAGGCGCATGTCGGCCGCGGCCAGGCGTTGCAGGCGCTCGGCCGCCACGCCGAGGCGCTGGCGAGCTACCGCGGGGCAAGCGCACTCAGCAAGGACCATGCGGATGCGCATTTCAACGCCGCGCTCGCGCTGCTCACGCTCGGCGACTACGCGCAGGGCTTTGCCGAATACGAGTGGCGCTGGAAGCGCAGCGGGATCGGACGGCGCAGCATCGGCAAGCCGCTCTGGCTCGGCGAGTATCCGCTCGCGCGCAAGACCATCCTGCTGCACGCCGAACAGGGTTTTGGCGACACGATCATGTTCGCGCGCTACGCGCCGCTGCTCGCGCGCAGCGGCGCCAAGGTCGTGCTCGAAGTCCCATCGGAGCTGAAGGAGCTGCTGGGGCAGCTCGACGGCGTCACGGTGGTGGCGCGCGGCGAGCCGCTGCCGGCTTTCGACGTGCACTGTCCGCTCGGCAGCCTGCCGCTCGCGCTCAAGACGGAGCTCACCAGCGTGCCAGCGGAGATTCCGTATCTGCGCGCGAGCGCGGAGCGCATCG
>JAXDNZ010000343.1:0-2514 GCA_034669185.1 Hyphomicrobiales bacterium | reverse complement strand
GCCAACGTCATCCGCGGCGGCGGCAACATGACGACGCCCGCGATCGTGATCACGGTCGGCGCTCTGCTGGTCATTCCGCTCTCGCCGCTGCTGATCTTCGGCTGGGGACCGGTCCCGGCGCTCGGCGTCGCGGGCGGCGGGGTCGCGGTCGTCGTCTATTACGGCGCCGGCAGCCTCGTGCTCGCCGCCTACCTTCGCTCAGGGCGCGGTGCCGTGCGCCTGCTGCTGCGCGGTGTGGCGCTGCGCTGGTCGCTGTTCTGGGAGATCCTGCGCATCGGCGTGGTCGCCGCCATCATCACGGTCGGCACCAATCTGACGGTCGCGATCACCACCGGGCTGGTCGGCTCATTCGGCGCGGCCGCGATCGCGGGCTACGGCACCGGCTCGCGGCTCGAATATATGCTGGTGCCGCTCGCGTTCGGCTTCGGGGCGCCGCTCGTCGCGATGGTCGGCACCAATATCGGCGCGGGGCGCCTCGACCGCGCGCAGCGCGCGGCCTGGATCGGCGCGGGAATCGTCGGCGGGCTGACCGAAGCAATCGGGCTTGCGGCCGCGGCATTTCCGCTCGCGTGGCTCGCCCTGTTCGGCACCGACCCTGGCATGCTCGAAGCCGGAGCGCGCTATCTACGCATCGTGGGCCCGGTCTACGGACTATTCGGCATCGGCATGGCGCTCTATTTCGCGTCGCAGGGTGCGGGGCGGTTGCTGTGGCCGCTCGCCGCCGGCTTCGTGCGCTTCGTCATCGCGACCGGCGGCGGCTATCTGGCGCTGCGCGCGACCGGCGACATGTCATACGTGTACGTGGCGCTGAGCATTGCGCTGGTGGCGTTCGGACTGATCAATGCCGGCGCTGTCGCTGGCGGCGCGTGGAAGCTGCGCGCCTGAGACGCGACGCCGCGGCTCGTTAACGCGTAGTTCATCCGCCGCATCCGAGCATAGGAATGCTTCGATTCGAAGCGTTCAGCATGAGGGACGACATGATCCGCAAGTTCGCCATTGCCTTGGCAATCACGTTCACCGCCAGCCTCATTGTGGAGGTCGTTGCCGTCAGCCAGGCTTCGGCCGGGCCGTGCACATATACGAGCTCCGACAAGAAGAAAGGCTATAAGTGCTGAGCGGCGGATAGCGCCCGCATACGAAAGCCCGGCCTCGCGGCCGGGCTTTCGATTGGTCCTCATCCTGAGGCGCCGAGCGAAGCGAGCCTCGAAGGATGGCCCGGAGCTCAGGGCCATGGTTCCTGACGCCGCGCAGTGCGCGGCTCCTCACCATGAGGTCGGAGCTACGCCGCCGCCTTGCGCTTGCCGGGCGCGAAGCGCGAATAGAAGGCTTCGCCCTTCGCCGCCATGTCGACCAACAGCTTGTTCGGCTTGAAACGCTCGCCGTATTTCTGCGCGAGCTTCTCGCACAGCGCGACGAACGCTTTGGTCCCCATTATGTCGATGTAGCTGAGCGTGCCGCCCGAATAAGGCGCGTAGCCGAAGCCGAGGATCGAGCCGACGTCGGCCTCGCGCACGTCGGTGAGCACGCCTTCCTCGAAGCAGCGCGCGGTCTCGAGCGCCTGGATGGCGAGCAGGCGGGCTTTCAGCTCGGTCACGTCGATGCTGTCGGGATCGAGCTTCACCGGCTGCAGCTCGGCGAGACCGGGCCAGAGCCGCTTCGGGCCGGACTGCGGATAATCGTAGAAGCCCTTGCCGTTCTTGCGGCCGAAGCGGCCGCGCTTCTCGACCATCTCCTCAAGCAGTGTCTTCTGCCGCGCGTCGATCGCCTTCGCGCCGAGATCGGCCTCGGTGGCTTTGAGGATCTTCCACGCGAGATCGACCGCGACCTCGTCATTGAGCGAGAGCGGACCGACCGGCATGCCGGCGAGGCGGCCGACGTTCTCGATCATCGCGGCCGGCACGCCTTCGGTCAGCATCAGGTGGCCTTCACGGATATACGTGCCGACCACGCGCGAGGTGTAGAAGCCCCTGCTGTCGTTGACGACGATCGGCGTCTTGCGGATCGCGCGCACGTAATCGAGCGCGACCGCGAGCGCCGGATCGGCGGTCTTCTCACCCATGATGATCTCGACAAGCATCATCTTGTCGACCGGCGAGAAGAAATGCACGCCGATGAAATTCTTCGGATCCTTCGACTGCTCGGCGAGCGACGTAATCGGCAGCGTCGAGGTGTTCGAGCCGAACACGACCTTGTCGCCGATCACACCTTGAGCCTTCGCGGTCGCCTCGGCCTTCACCTTGCGGTCCTCGAATACCGCTTCGATGATCATGTCGACGCCCTTGAGCGCGTTGTAGTCCGGCGTCGGCGTGATGCGCGCGAGCAGCACATCGGCGTCGGCCTGCCTGGCACGGCCGCGCTTGATCTGCCCCGCCATCAGGTTCGCCGAATAGGCCTTGCCCTTGTCGGCGGCTTCCTGGTCGCGGTCGATCAGCACCACGTCGAGCCCGGCCTGCGCCGAGACGTAGGCGATCCCCGCGCCCATCAGCCCGGCGCCGAGCACGCCGATCTTCTTCA
>JAXDNZ010000342.1:0-2617 GCA_034669185.1 Hyphomicrobiales bacterium | reverse complement strand
CCGTGAAATTTTCCGATGTCGAGGTAGACCCAGCGCACGTCGTCTTCGGGCGAGCGCTTGGCGATCAGCACGACCTCCGCCTCGATCACGCCGGAATTGCCGACGAGGCCGCGGCCCGGCTCCACGATCGTCTCGGGGATCGCGTTGCCGAAATGCTTGCGCAGCGCGCGCACGATCGCCTTGCCGTAGCTTTCGAGCTTTGGCGTCTTGCGCACGTATTTCGCCGGGAAGCCGCCGCCGAGGTTCACCATCGAGAGCGTGATGCCGCGCTCGGCGCAGCCGCGGAAGATCGCCGCCGTCGAGGCGAGCGCGCGGTCCCAGGCTTCCACGTTGTGCTGCTGCGAGCCGACGTGGAACGAGATGCCATGCGGCACGAGGCCTTGTCTGTGGGCAAGCTCCAGAATGTCGACCGCATAATCCGGCTCGCAGCCGAACTTGCGCGAGAGTGGCCACTCCGAGCCCGAGCCGTCGCAGTGGATGCGGCAGATGACGCGGCTGCCGGGCGCGGCGCGCGCGACCTTTTCGACTTCGGCCTCGCAGTCGACCGCAAACAGCGTGACGCCGAGTCTGTAGGCGGCAGCGATCTCGCTCTCCTTCTTGATCGTGTTGCCGTAGGAGATGCGCTCGGGCGTGGCGCCCGCAGCGAGCACGGTCTCGGTCTCGGCTACCGAGGCGACGTCGAAGCACGATCCGAGTTCGGCGAGAAGCTTGACGATCGCCGGCGCCGGATTGGCTTTCACGGCGTAGAAAACACGCGTGTCGGGTAGCGCCTTGGCAAAGGACTGATAGTTGTCGCGGATGACGTCGAGGTCGACCACGAGGCAGGGCCCTTCGTCCTTGCGCGTCTTCAGGAATTCGCGGATGCGTGCGGTCATCGCGATGTTGCTCCCTACCCGGATGGCGGCGGCGAGCCGCCAAGGTGAACATCCGGCGGCGATTTCAGTTTCACGCCGATGCGCACCCGCAGCGATGTCAATGAGAAAGTGGAACGCGCCCGCGCGTTACTGGCGCGTGGTGAAGGGCTCGACCCGCATGCCGTTGCGGATGAACGCGATCATGATCATCAGGCCGAGGATGAAGAACGCGATCTGCAGCCCGTAGGTGCCGTAGTCGCCGAGCCCGAACAGGTTGCCGAACGCCCAGCCGCCGGCGAACGCAGCTCCGAACACCTCCGCCGAGATCAGGATCGCGGCGGAGAGCACGGTCGAGACGTTGATCCAGTTGATGCGGCTTGGACCGCGCTGGGTTCCGGTGGCATCGAGCATGGGCGGCAATGAATACGAAACGCATGGCGGGATCAAGTCCGTTTGCTGCGCCGCGCCGACGCACTACATTGCGAGGAACGTTGGGGACTCCAGCCTTATGGATGCAAAGACCGTCATGAATCCGCTGCTCGGGGCATGGGATGCGCCATTCGGCGTGCCGCCGCTTGACCGGATATCGCCCGCCGACTTCCGTCCTGCCTTCGACCACGCGATGGCGCAGCACCGGACGGAGGTCGCGGCCATCGCGTCGGATCGGGCGGAACCGAGCTTTGAGAACACGGTGGCAGCGCTGGAGCGCTCGGGGCGCGGGCTCGCGCGCGTATCGAGCGTGTTCTACGTTCTGGCCGGTGCGCACACCAACCCGGAGATCCAGGCGATCGAGCGCGACATGGCGCCGCTGCTCGCGCGGCACTGGAACGAAATTCATCTCAACGATGCGCTGTTCATGCGCCTGGAAGCGCTGCACACGCGCAGCCCGAGCCTCGATCTGACGCCTGAGCAGGCGCGGGTAATGGGGCGTTATCATGCGCTGTTTCGTCGTGCCGGCGCCGGGCTCGACGCTGCGCCGAAGCAGAGGCTCGCGAAGATTGCGGAGCGGCTCGCGAGCCTCGGCACCAGCTTCGGGCAAAACGTGCTCGCCGACGAGCAGGCCTATGTGATGCCGCTGGCGGACGGCGACCTTGCGGGCCTGCCGGAATTCGCCAGGGCCGCAGCGCGGGGAGCGGCGCAAGAGCGCGGCCTGACGGGCTCGGCGGTGACGCTGAGCCGCTCCAGCGCCGAGCCGTTCCTGCAATTCTCGGCGCGGCGCGATCTGCGCGAGAAGATATTCCGCGCCTGGATCGCGCGCGGCGACAACGACGGCGCAAGCGACAACAAGCCGATCATTGCCGAGACGACGGCGTTGCGCGACGAGCGCGCTCGCCTCCTCGGCTATCAAAGCTACGCGCATTACAAGCTCGACGACACGATGGCGAAGACGCCGGCGGCAGTCTCGGGTCTGCTCGATGCCGTCTGGCGCCCGGCGCGGCGCCGCGTTGAACAGGAACGCGATACCCTGCAGGACATGGTCGCCACGGAGGGCGGCAACTTTCGCCTCGCGCCGTGGGACTGGCGCTACTACGCGGAGAAAGTGCGCAAGGCGCGCTTCGACCTCGACGAGAGCGAGATCAAGCCGTATTTGCCGCTCGAGAGTATCATCGAGGCAGCGTTCTACACGGCTGACCGGTTGTTCGGGCTCAGCTTCACGCCGCGCTATGACGTGCCGGTCTATCATCCCGATGTGCGCGTTTGGGAGGTGACCGGGCCGGACGGGCGGCACCTCGGCGTGTTCTTCGGGGATTACTTCGCGCGCG
>JAXDNZ010000341.1:0-6964 GCA_034669185.1 Hyphomicrobiales bacterium | reverse complement strand
GACCGTGCTGGTGATCGAGGACGAACTCTCAGTGCGGGAACTGGTCCTCGATGTGCTCAATGACCTCGGCTACCACGCGCTCGAAGCGGTCGACGGCCCGTCCGGCCTGAAGGTGCTCCAATCCGAGACCCGGATCGACCTTCTGGTCACCGATGTCGGGCTTCCCGGCATGAACGGTCGCCAGGTCGCCGAGGCGGCACGTCAGCTTCGGCCGGACCTGAAGGTGCTGTTCATCACGGGGTATGCGGAGAATGCCGCCATCACCAACGGATTCCTCGTGCCGGGCATGGAAATGATGACCAAGCCCTTTGCGGTCGATGCGCTTGCCGTGCGGATCCGCGACATGATCGTGGGCGGCTGAGCCCGCCCGCCGCATGCTTTACGCCTCGAAGTGAAGAGCGCCGTTTTGTCTTCGACGCGCCCACAGTCATGACAGTTAGTCTCGTTCGTGATCCGTTGTCGTCACCAGGTTTTCGATTTGTTCCGGTGCGCCACGCGGCATCTTGTGGACGGTCGAGGTCTTGTCGGGCGGACCCTCTCGCGTACCGTTGCGTCATCGAAATATCCGAGTGCTTGATGGCATGCTTGATGCGCTCAAGCTCAGCGCCCGCATCGGTCGCTTTGTTTCAGCAAGGCCGCAGCCTCTTTCCGACTGAGCATGCGGCCGGTGAATGCTAACAGTTGCAGCGTTCCTGGCGCGGGCGGCATAACGTTCGCGATCTCCGGTTAATTAGACGCGCCCGACAATCAGGAAACTGTCGTATCGCTCGGGAAGAATATCGGCGACGTACTCAACAGAGAGGCCAACATAGCGAAAAATATCGACGAGCTCGTTCTGCGTCCAGACATGGTAGTGAATGACACCGTTTCTGACGCGGCCGGCCCAGTCCCACGCGTCGATATGCCATTGGGCTTCAAACTTCGCGCGCTCCTGATCGAAGTTCTCGATTTTAGACCACCCCTCGAAAATTTCCTCATAATGCGAAGTGTCCAGGCTATCGCCTAGCCTGGCATAGTCGTCAATGTGGTGCTGTAGCGACGTGATCTTGCGGTACTTGTCGAACGTGCGCTGGTAGTGCGGCAGAACCAGAAACAGGACGCCGCCCGGCCTCAGGACGCGCTTCCATTCGTATAGCGTTCGCAGCGTGTCCTGATGATGCTCAAGCATGTGGGACGACAACAGGAAATCGAACGTGCCATTTCGCACTGGGATCCTTGCGGCATCCGACACGATGTCCGGGTGCGGGCAGGCATCGGGATTGTTCGAAAAGCGGTCCAGGAAAATCGTGTTGGCACGATCGCATACCGGATGATTGCCGGGGCCGATTTCGAGGCCGCGCCCGACGCAGAATCTTTCCACGAGTTCCGGCAGCACGCCGCGCAGGGTACAAGGCGCTTAGATTGCCTGCAAGGTCCACCATAGCGGTGCATTGCCATCGATCCGGCCAAACAGTCATGGATGGCCCCGCACACCGCCCAGGATGGCGAGACCGTGCTGGTGATCGAGGACGAACTCTCAGTGCGGGAACTGGTCCTCGATGTGCTCAATGACCTCGGCTACCACGCGCTCGAAGCGGTCGACGGCCCGTCCGGCCCGAAGGTGCTCCAATCCGAGACCCGGATCGACCTTCTGGGCACTATGTCGGGCTTCCCGGCATGAATGGTCGCCAGGTCGCCGAGGCGGCACGTCAGCACGGGCCGGACCTGTAAGTGCTGTTCATCACGGGCTATGCGGAGAATGCCGCCATCACCAACGGATTCCTCGTGCCCGGCATGGAAATGAGATCAAGCCCTTTGCGGTCGACGCGCTTGCGGCGCGGATCCGCGACATGATCGTGGGCGGCCGAGCCCGCCCGCCGCATGCTTTACGCCCCCTTAACGCACGCCACGCTACCGTCAGGCTGCTCTCGCCGGTGAAGGCCGCGCAGAACGCGTCGCGTCGCATTGGGGTACTCCATGGATATCGCAACCGGCCTCGGGCTGCTTGCCGGCATCATCGTCATCGTCACCTTGATCCTGATGGGTGGCGACTTTCGGATGTTCTACGATGTCCATGCCATCATCATCATTTTCGGCGGCTCGTTCGCCGCGACCCTGATCCGCTTCCCGCTCAGTGCGATGCTGCACGGGCTGCCGCTTGGGGCGAAATTCGCCTTCACGATGCGCAGCATCACCCAACGCGAGCTGGTGGACGAGATTGCCGGCATCGCCGACATTGCGCGCAAGTCCGGTCCGGTCGGTCTCGAAAAAGTCGAGGTGGAGGACCCGTTCCTGGCCAAAGGCGTGCGTTTCGTGGCCGACGGCTACGACATGGACTTCATCCGCGACAATCTCGAGCGTGACCGCGACAACTTCCTGACCCATCTCGACGAGGGTCAGAAGATCTACCGCGCGATCGGCGACTGCGCGCCTGCCTTCGGGATGATCGGCACGCTGATCGGCATGGTGCAGATGTTCGCCAACATGACCGATCCGTCCAAGCTCGGTCCATTCATGGCGGTTGCGCTGCTTGCGACGCTCTACGGCGCGCTGGTCGCGAACCTTGCCTGCCTGCCGATCGCGGACAAACTGCACGGCAAGCTGGTCGAAGAGGAGATCAATCGCACGCTGATCATCGACGGCATCCTGATGATCCGCGACGCCAAGAGCCCGACGCTCGTGCGCGAGATGCTGCTCGCCTACCTGCCCGAGAAACATCGCCACCAGGAAGACGCCGAGCTGGCTCCGGCCTGACGCGGAGCATCGGGCAGCCGACATGGCCAAGAAACGCGGAGCGGCGCACGGAGGAGGGCACGGCTGGTTCGTGACCTTCGCGGACCTCATGGGCCTGCTGATGAGCTTCTTCGTGATGCTTGTCGCATTCTCCACGCAGGACCAGCAGAAGCTTCAGATCGTCGCCGGCTCGATGCGCGATGCATTCGGCGTGCAGCAGGTGCGCTTTTCGGGGATCGTCGAGACCGACGGACTTCCGACACGCCCGAGGCTGAAGAACGCCGAGCACATCAGGCCGGAAGATTCGTCCAATACGCCGACACCCAACGCGGACGATCGGCGCACCGAGGGTGCGGCGAACAAAGACGACCGCTCGTTCGCACTCGCGGCGGCCTCGCTGCGCCAGGCGCTGCAGGCGATGCCGGAAATCTCCGAGCTCTCGAAACACATCATGATCGAGGAGACCAAGGCCGGCCTCAACATCGAGATCGTCGACCAGGACGGTCGCTCGATGTTTCCCGAGGGCGCCAAGGAGCCTTACGAGCGGACGCGCCGGCTGATCCAGAAGCTCGCCGGCCCCTTGAAGGCGATGCCGAACCGCATCTCGATCACCGGTCACACCGCGGCAAGCCGGCTCCCGCCGCGCTCCGGCTATGGTCCGTGGGAGCTCTCGGCCGACCGCGCCAACGCCGTGCGCGCGATCCTCGAAGACGAGGGTATCCCAACCGCCCACATGTTCATGGTCGCCGGCAAGGCCGACAGCCAGCCGCTGTTTCCGGACGATCCGCAGGTCGCCGCCAACCGCCGCGTGACCATCACGCTGATGCAGGAACAGCCGCCGCTCCCCGTCGGGTTCAAGCCCTGACGCAAGCCCATGGGCGCCTGCGGCGGCCTGTCGCGGCCCGCAAGCTGTGCCGTAGCCTTGGAGAGGAACCGCGACCCCCATAGGCGCGCCATGGAGGGGGTGATATAACGGCGCCCCTTTTGCAGTGCGGCATACCCGCCTCCTAGCCAATGAGCGAAGCGATCCGCGACACGACCGTTTCGACCGAGGCGGCCGAGAAGGCCGACTCCGTTCCCGCCAGCTTCGCCGCGCTCTCGCTGGGCAGCGTCGGCGTCGTCTATGGCGATATCGGCACGAGTCCGCTCTATGCGTTCCGCGAGGCGACGGTCGCGGCCAGCGCCTCGGGCGAGATCACGCGCGAGATCGTGCTCGGCGTGCTCTCGATGATCCTGTGGGCGCTGATCGTCGTCGTTACCATCAAGTACGTGCTGATTCTGCTGCGCGCCGACAATAACGGCGAGGGCGGAACGCTCTCGTTGACTGCTCTGGCCTTCCGCGCGATCGGCCGGCGCACCCCGATCGTGCTGATGCTTGGCGTCGTCGGCGCGGCGATGTTTCTCGGCGACTCGGTGATCACGCCCGCGATCTCGGTTCTGTCCGCCGTGGAAGGTCTGAAGCTCGCCGCGCCCGCGCTCGAGCACTACGTGGTCCCGCTGACCATTGTGATCCTGATCGGACTGTTCGCCGTGCAGCGGCGCGGCACTGCGCGGGTCGCGGCATTCTTCGGGCCGGTGATGGTGGTCTGGTTCCTCGCGATCGCAGTCACCGGCGTGATGCACATCAGCGACGACCTGCGCGTGTTCGCGGCGATCAATCCGTATTACGCGGTCACGTTCCTTGCCGCGCACGGCCACATCGGTCTGGTCACGCTCGGCGCGGTGTTCCTGGCGGTGACCGGCGGCGAGGCGCTCTATGCCGACCTCGGCCATTTCGGCCGCAGGCCGATCAAGGCGGCGTGGTTCTGCCTCGTGCTGCCCGCGCTCGTGCTCAACTATTTCGGGCAGGGCGCGCTGGTGTTGCACGACCCGACAGCGATCTCGAACCCGTTCTACCGCCTGGTGCCGGAGATCCTGCTGCTGCCCACGGTCGTGCTCGCCACCGCCGCGACCGTGATCGCGAGCCAGGCGGTGATCACCGGCGCCTATTCGCTCACCTATCAGGCGATCCAGCTCGGCCTTCTGCCGCGCCTTGCCATCCTGCACACGTCGGCGGGGCATTTCGGGCAGATCTACATTCCGCGCGTCAACACCGCGCTGCTGGTCGGCGTCATCCTGCTGGTGCTGATGTTCCAGACGTCGAGCAAGCTCGCGCACGCTTACGGTGTCGCCGTCACCACGACGATGGTGGTCGATGGCGTGCTCGGGTTCGTCGTGATCTGGAAACTGTGGAAGTGGGAGTGGTGGAAAGCGGCGCTGCTGATGGTGCCGCTTGTCTTCATCGACGCCACGTTCCTCTCCGCCAACCTGCTCAAGCTGTTCGAGGGTGCATGGCTTCCGCTGCTGTTCGGCATCGGCATGGTGTTGCTGATCCTGACTTGGCAGCGCGGCACCCGCATCCTGATCCAGAAGACGCGCCGCGTCGAAGTGCCGCTGGAATCGCTGATCCGCAGCCTGGAGAGGCGTCCGCCGCATACCGTCCCCGGCACCGCGGTGTTCCTCACCAGCGATCCCGATTTCGCGCCGGCCTCACTCCTGCACAATCTCAAGCACAACAAGGTGCTGCACGAGCAGAACGTGATCTTGCGCATCGTCACCGCCGATACGCCGCGCGTTCCCGACAGCGAGCGGGTCCAGATCGAGCCGATCTCCGAGCGTTTCACGCGCGTCATGTTGCGGTTCGGATTCATGGAGTCCCCCAACGTACCGAAGGCGCTCGCGGTCGCGCGTAAGCAGGGGCTGCATTTCGACATCATGTCGACGTCGTTCTTCCTGTCGCGCCGCTCGCTCAAGCCGGCGGCCCATTCGGGCATGCCGGCATGGCAGGACCGGCTGTTCATCGGCCTTGCGCGCTCGGCCAACGACGCGACCGACTTCTTCCAGATTCCGACCGGACGCGTGGTCGAAGTCGGGACGCAGGTGACGGTGTAGGGCACGACGGTACACCGGTTGCGAATTGACCTACCGGGCGATATGGACCGTGCGGCTTGAGATCATGTCCTGATGCCTGGCCTTTTAGGAGTGTTGCATGCCTAATCTCGGCCGCGACGACGTGCACGACCTCGATCCAGGCGAGGTCGCCAAGGGCATCACCGAAGGCAAGATCCTGCTCGTCGACGTGCGCGAGCCCAATGAGACGGACATGGAGCGCTATCCCGAAGCGGTCTACATGCCGATGTCGGTGTTCGATCCATCCGCGCTGCCCGATCCGGCCGGCAAGGAGGTCGTGTTTGCGTGCCGCTCCGGCAACCGTTCGGTGACAGCCTCACTGATCGCGCAGGAGGCAGGGCTCCCGTACAACAAGCATCTCGCCGGGGGCATCAAGGGCTGGAAAGAAGCTGGCCTTCCGACCGAGACGTGAGCGGCCTCGCCCCCGATGAACCCTGTCTTTTCCAGTCTGCCGGTCTCGGTGTTCGAGGTGATGTCGCGGCTCGCGCGCGAGCACGACGCCGTCAATTTGGGGCAAGGTTTTCCCGACGACCCGGGTCCGGCCGACGTGCGCGCGAGGGCGGCGGACGCCGTTATCAACGGCTGGAACCAGTACCCGCCGATGATGGGCCTGCCCGAACTGCGCCAGGCGGTCGCGGCGCACTACCGGCATTGGCAGGGTCTGACCTTCGATCCCGACAGCGAGATCATGATCACCTCGGGCGCGACCGAGGCGATCGCGGGCGCCTTGATGGCGCTGATCGAGCCGGGCGACGAAGTGGTGATGTTCCAGCCGATGTATGATGCCTACCTGCCGCTGGTGCAGCGCGCCGGCGGCGTGCCGCGTTTTGTGCGTCTTGAGCCGCCGCATTGGCGCTTCGATGAGGAAAAGCTCGCACGCGCATTCACGCCGAAGACCAAAGTCGTGCTGTTGAACAATCCGCTCAATCCGTCCGCGACCGTGTTCGTGCGCCAGGATCTCGAACTGCTCGCGCGTTATTGCGAGAAGCACAATGCCATCGCGGTGTGCGACGAGGTGTGGGAACACGTGATGTTCGACGGCCGTCGTCACGTGCCGCTGATCGCGATGCCCGGCATGCGCGAGCGTTGCGTCAAGATCGGCTCGGCGGGAAAGATTTTTTCGCTCACCGGCTGGAAGGTCGGGTTCGTTTGTGCGGCGCCGTCCGTGCTGCGCGTGCTCGCCAAGGCGCATCAGTTCATCACCTTCACGACGCCGCCGAACCTGCAGGTCGCGGTCGCTTACGGGCTCGAGAAGGCCGACGGCTATTTCGAGACGATGCGCGCCGACTTTCAGCGCAGCCGC
>JAXDNZ010000340.1:0-2966 GCA_034669185.1 Hyphomicrobiales bacterium | reverse complement strand
TACCGCGTTCATCCTGCCCGGCACGAATGTGCGCTTCGGGCTCGACGCGCTGATCGGGCTGGTTCCGGGCATCGGCGATGCGATCACCACGGCGATGTCGCTCTACATCGTGCACGAGGCGCACAAGCTCGGCGCGCCGCCTCACGTCATCGGGCGCATGATCGCCAATGTAGCGCTCGACGGGCTGGTCGGATCGGTGCCGCTGGTGGGCGATGCCTTCGACGTGGCGTTCCGCGCGAACCGGCGCAACATGGCGCTGCTGCGCGAGTGGATGGTGCGCGAAGGGATCACCTGATCCTCAGCGCGCTCCGGCGCGCCGTTCGTTCGCGCGCCTGACATCGCGCTCGCGCGCCTTGACGTCATCGTCCACGCGCACGACCCGCTGGATGGTCAGCGGCGGCATGCCGGATTTCTCGCTGATCTCGCGGTCCTGCCCTTCGATCAGCGCGCGCGCGGGCTCGTCGCCGTCGATCCCGCCGAGGAGATCCGCCGGCACCTTCCGGTTCGAGCGCTGCGTGCCGTCCTCGTAATAGACGTTGAACAGCACGAACTCGCTGCGGGGCGTGGGCTTGCGTGCCATCTTGTTGTTCCTGCTCGTTGGAGTCGCGTGCCCGTGCCCGAGCGGATAGGCGAAATAGGAGCGCCCCGTCAAGAACGAGAAAAGCCCGGGTTGCGCGCCGGGCTCTGTCGCAGGCCCTATGTGGGGATGCGTCGCGAAAAATGCAAACCTTGACGTCACGCGGCGCGCCGAACGGGTTCAGTCTTGCGAAGTGCGGCGGTTGGCGCCATCAATGCGGCGTCATAATGGTCAAAGGAATGCATGGCCGACGCGCCCGCGCCTAACAAGCCTCAGGCCGCCAGCGCCAAGCCGCGCGGCGAGCTCACCGTGCGCACCATCGCGATGCCGGCCGACACCAACGCCAACGGCGACATTTTCGGCGGCTGGGTGATGGCGCACATGGACCAGGCCGGCGGCATCGCAGGCGTCGAGCGTGCGCGCGGGCGCGTGGTGACGCTTGTGGTCGAGCGCATGACGTTCATCCAGGCGATGCGCGTCGGCGACGTGCTGGAGGTCTATACCGAGGTCGAGAGCGTCGGCCGCACCTCGATGAAGATCCACATCGAGGCGTGGGCACAGCGCTTCCAGACCCACCATCGCGACAAGGTCACCGACGCGACTTTCACCTTCGTGCACATCGGCGACGACGGGCGCCCGCGCGCGATCCCGCCGCAGCCGGCAACAAGCCCGGATGAAGCGAAGCGAAATCTGGGGTAGACTGCTCCCGCATGTCGCTTCGCTGATGCGGGCTGTCAGGTAGAGCGTGAGGCTTCCATGTCCTTCTGGAAATCCCTGTTTGGCGGCGGATCGTCGCAAGGCGCGGACGGCAAGCCGAGCGCGCCGGTCGACTACAACGGCTTCATGATCCAGGCGGCGCCGTACCAGGCCGAAGGCCAGTATCAGACTGCCGGTGTCATCACCAAGGAGGTCGGCGGCGTCGTGAAGGAGCACAAGTTCATCCGCGCCGACCGTCATGCAGCCTATGATGACGCGGTCGAGTTCTCGCTCGCCAAGGCGCGCCAGATCGTCGACCAGCAGGGGGAGCGGATGTTCGGCGCGTAGCCGGACCCACGCGACAGCAACGCCGCTACGCGTCGCCGGCGCCGGCCGAAAGCTGGCACAGCGGGCGATAAATGCCGATCTCGGCGATCATACCGAATTCGCGCGTGAGCTGATCGCGCACCTGCTCGGCGTCGGACTGGCGCAGCGTCTCGACCACCGCACATGCGGCGATCCTGCGATCGCGGCCGCGCAAACTTTCCTCGGTCGCAGCGGCGCCGCCTGAATCCGCACCCGCCCAAAACTCGCACCGTGCGACGCCATCCGCCCCGGCCAGCGCGCCGAGCAAGGACACCGCCCGATCCTGCTCGATCGGCGCGTCAAAGCGGGCAGTCACGCTGAATGCGCCCCACAGCGCGCCGAAGCGGCGAACGCGCCGGCATGCGGTGCGATTCATGTTGAAGAACCCATCCCGCATGATCGCGCGGGTCAGCGGCGTCGGGTTGTTCAGCCGCTCGATATAGGCGGCGGAGCCGAGCGTCGCCGGAGTATCGACGAGATAGCAGCAGAAATAGCGCGGCGCGCCGGATACGGCCTCGTAGCGACGGCCCAGCCGGAAACCCGGTACCGCGAGGCGCTCGGGGAAGTGCTCGTTCTTGTACCAGGATTCGAAATTGGATTCCTGGCCGCCGCGGATGTCGTGCCAGATCGCGAGCACGCCTTGCGCCTCGTCTGCGGTCGGCACCTACCGCCCCTTGAACGCCGGCATCACGTCCTTGGCGAACCAGGTGAGCTGATCCTTGAAGTCCTTCGGGCCCATGCCTTCGGCCCAATGGATCATGAAGTGCTCGAGCCCGGGATATTTGGCCTCGATCGACTTGATACCGTCGATTACCTCCGCGGGCGGGCCGCAGAACCAGGCCTTCTGCTTGACGCCCTCGGCAAGCGTCGGGGTTTTCGCCGGCGCGCCCGGCGTACCCCAGGTCCGACCCTGTTCGTCGGCGTAGCGCACGAAGCCGAACGGCGCGAACCACTTGTAGCGCTCGTCATGAGCGGGCTCGATGATGCGCATCGCCTCCGCGCGGCTCGCGCCGAGGCAGACGCCCGCGCCCCAGATCACGTCCTCGCCGAGCTGCTTGTTGCGCCCGTGCTTTTGGCACGCCTCGTGGTAGGCGCGGATGACGTCGTCGAGGATTTTCTCGCCGTTGAGCGTCACCATCGCCTTCAGGCCGTTCTTCGCCATCATCTCGATGGTCTTGCCGCTCGCGATCGGCATCCAGATCTCGACCGGAAGATTCTTCGGCCGCGGGACCACGGTGATGTCGCGCACCGTGTAGCCGCGATACGGCACCGTCGGCGGCGCTTCGTAGAATTGGCCCTTGTGATGGAATTGATCCTGGTTGAAGCA
>JAXDNZ010000339.1:0-5170 GCA_034669185.1 Hyphomicrobiales bacterium | reverse complement strand
ATCGTCGTCTTCCAGACGCAGCTGTTATCCGTTTGCGCCGGTCGAACTTGATGGTCAGATCGTCGTGCGCGAATCCCCGCGTCGCGGCGGCTGCGCTAATTGCGCGGCCGCATCTCTCGGCTGTCGTACTCGTCCGGGTCCATCGCCCACGCTGCCTGCTCATATCCATGCGCGTAGTTGCGGTTGGTCTGCGACGGATTGCGGTTGACCAGCGGGCGCAGGTACATCGGATGCGTCACGCTGCGCACCTCGTGCTCGACCGTGAACAGCAGTTCGTTGGTCTTAAGGTCGACGATGTCCTTGAAGCGATATTGATACTGATTGTCCTCGACCGAGATCAGATTGCGCGCCTTGAGCTTTTCATACGGCCCCGAGAAATTCGCGATGTACATCTGCACGTGATGTCCGTCAAAGTCCGGCTGCGGCCGATCGGTCTCGCGGAATTGCATGTGCTGGTTCTTGCCCATTTGCACGCGCGTGACGGTGCCGTCGCCGTTCGCGACGGTCGCGGGCGTTCCCATGATCGCCGGATAGAAGTCCGCGATACGCTTGGCCGTCCCGACCGGCACGTCGAATTCCACATAGGGAATGCCGAGCGCGATCCGGCCAAACCGCTCCGCGTCGGGTTCATGAACGCGCAGGCGATTGCCCCACGGACAGGTCGCCTCGACGTAGTCGTTGTGCTCGCTGAATGCGAACCTGGTGCCGTCGAGCTTCTTTCTGACGCCGGCAAGCCGGTTGAGCAGCGCCTCGCGGCCCTCGATCACCAGCCCGGCGTGGCCGCGCAGCACCTGCGCCGGTCCGGTCGGGAGATGAAACTGACTGCGCCCGACGTTGATCCACATGTTGGTATCGGAGACCATCAGGTACGGATCGCGCGTCAGCCCGAGCCCGACCGCATAGAACAGCTGAGCCAGGTGCGGATCGGGCACCTGCACGTTGACGTGCTCGAGATGGATCGAATTGCCGAGGTCCTCGGCGGCACGGTCGAATTGCGTGTGCATGTTGTCGTCTCACCGGCGTTGTCTTGCGACACCCTAGCACGCCTGCCGGTTGACGCGGCAACGCGTGCGAGCCGCCGCCCCGATACGGTCCTGCATTCGGTCAATCGGAGAATTGCACCGGGCTCAGCGGCCTGCGATCGACCGAGAACGAAAAGATGTCGGGTCGAGAATAGTGTCCGCACACGTCGAGCGAGCGCCGTGCGCGCCGCGCGGCCTCGCGGTCGATCTCGGCATAGAGAATGCCTTTCTCCCGATTCATCGGCCCGGCCGCCACCGCACCCATCGGCTTCACCACCACCGCATGGCCGTCATTGATCCATTCATCCGGATCGAACAGCTTGTCGCGCTCGGGGAAATCCGCCGGGATGTCGTTGCCCTGCAGCGCCGTCGCGGTGCCGACCACCCAGCAGCCGGCCTCCTTGGCGATATGGCACATGGTGGCAAGCCAGCTTTCGCCGGTATCCCAGGTCGGCGCGACGTAGATGTCGATGTCCTGGGCATAGAGCGCGTAGCGAGCGAGCGGCATGTAGCTTTCCCAGCAGATCAGCGATCCAAGCCGACCGGCCGGCGTATCGACGACCTTCAGGCCGGACGCGTCGCCCATGCCCCACACCATCCGTTCCGGATTTGTCGGCATCAGCTTGCGGTGACGGTTGAGCAGCGCTCCGTCTGGGCCGACGACGACCACCGAGTTGAACAGCGTCGTGCCGCTGAACTGGCTGTCGAGCTCGTGGATTCCCATCACGATGGTCACGCCGTGCCGCGCCGCAGCGTCCTGGATCGGCTGCAAATCCCCGCGCGCAAGATCGACAGCGTTCTCGCGCAGGCGCGCATGGATCTCGCCCGAAAGCGCCATGTCGCCGCCCGGCCGAAGCCGCCAGATCCAGGTCGGATAGCCGGGCACGTAGGCCTCGGGAAAAACCAGCAGCGTGGCGCCGTTGCGGGTCGCCTCGTCGATTGAGGCAAGCGCGCTCGCAATCGTGGCGCCGCGGTCAAGCAGAACCGGAGGCTTTTGAACGACGGCGACTTTTGCGGCCATGCGACGCTCCCGGCGCCATGCGGCGCTCCTGGTCGATGAGAGCACACGGTATTCCGGCGGACGGGACCGCGCTAGGCCATGGCATCGCGGCCCGCACTTCAGCCCGCAGCGCTTGCGGCCGTAAGCCGCGTCCTACTCGGCGGCGACGCTCATCGTCGCTCGCACTTCGGCGCGCAGCGACTCGATGGGCACCAGCCCCTTAGGCGTGTCGACGTGCCAGAACGCCCAGCCGTTGCAAGCGTCCAGTCCTTGCGCCAGCGCGCCGATGCGGTGGATCGAACCGACCGTCTCGCCGAACGCGATCGCGCCGTCGGCGCGCACCAACGCCTTGTGGCGGCGCTTCACGTCGGTGAGCTTTGCGCCGGGCACCACCAGCCCGCGCTCGAGCAGCGCCGCGAACGGCACGCGCGGCGCTTCGCGTGCGGTCATGAACGGGGCGAGCGTCGCCTTGGGCAACGGCTCGGTCGCGGAAATGCGCGCCTCGGCCGCTGCGGAATAGGCGGCATCACGTTCGATGCCAATGAACCGCCGGCCGAGGCGCTTCGCGGTCGCACCGGTGGTGCCGCTCCCGCTGAAAGGATCGAGAACGAGGTCGCCCGGGCGCGATGAGGACAGGATCACGCGCGCGAGCAGCGCCTCGGGCTTCTGCGTCGGATGCAGTTTCTTGCCGTCGCGGCCTTTCAGCCGCTCGTCCCCGGTGCAGAGCGGGATCACCCAATCGGAGCGCGCCTGGATGTCCTCGTTGCCGGCCTTCAAGGCCTCGTAATTGAACGTATAGCCCTTGGCGGCTTGGTCACGCGCCGCCCAGATCATGGTCTCGTGCGCGTTGGTGAAGCGGCGTCCGCGGAAATTGGGCATCGGATTGGTCTTGCGCCACACCACGTCGTTCAGGACCCAGAATCCGAGATCCTGGAGGATCGCGCCCACCCGGAAGATGTTGTGGTAGGAGCCGATCACCCACAGCGTGGCGGCGGGCTTCATGACGCGCTTCACCGCGAGCAGCCAGGCGCGGGTGAAATCGTCATAGGCCGTGAAGGAGGAGAACTTGTCCCAGTCGTCGTCGACCGCGTCGACGCGGCTGTCGTCAGGGCGCTTCAGGTCGCCCTTGAGCTGCAGATTGTAGGGCGGATCGGCGAAGACGAGATCGACCGAAGCGGCAGGAAGGCCCGCCATGGCGGAGATGCAATCGCCGATGACGATGCGATGGGCCGCCTCGGACTCAAGATTTGTGCGGGGCGCCCGACTGGGCGCCCCGCGACGCGACACACGCATGACTGGACATCACTCGGGTACGCGGTCGGAGACGCGAACACCTGACAACCGACTGCCTGCATCATGAGATGCCAAGGTAAAAATCGACTTAAGCTTCAGAAAAAATGGAACGAATGCGTTAGGCTTTGAGTAACCATATGTTCCGCGGTCCTGCGCCGGACGGCATTGGACGAGAGCGCCGCAATCGGCGAAAATCGGGCGCCACGGCCCGACCGGGAGGATACGATGCGCCTTGACGACCTGCCGGAAAGCCAGAACATCGAAGATCGTCGCGGCGACGGCCCGATGAGCGGCGGCCCCGGCATGGGCCTGCCGATCGGCCGCGGCGGGCTCGGTATCGGCACGATCGTGGTGGTGGGCCTGGTGTGCTGGGCGCTCGGCATCGATCCACGCCTGATCCTCGGCATGCTCGGCGGCGCCGACATGTCCCAAACCCAGCAACAGTATTCGCCGGCGCCGTCGTCGAGCACGAGGACCGGCGCGCCGAGCGACGAGATGGGCCGATTCGTCGCGCGCATACTCGGCTCGACCGAAGTGCAGTGGAAGCAGATTTTCGAGGCAGGCGGGCAGCGCTACCGCGCTCCGACGCTGGTGATGTTCAATGGCCGGACCAGCGCCAATCAATGCGGCTTGGCGCAGTCCGCGATGGGCCCGTTCTACTGCCCGGGCGATCAGAAGGTTTACCTCGACACGTCGTTTTTCCGCGATCTCGAGCGGCGCTTCCGCGGCTGCGAGGGGCGTGCCTGTCAGTTCGCGCAGGCCTACGTGATCGCGCACGAGGTCGGCCATCACGTGCAGAACCAGCTCGGCATCCTGCCGAAGGTGCAGCAGCAACAGCGCGGGGCGAGCAGGACCGACGCAAACCGCCTCCAGGTTCGCGTCGAGCTGCAGGCCGACTGCTTCGCGGGCGTGTGGGCCAAGAAGTCCGACGAGAAATGGCACCTGCTGGAGCCGGGCGACGTCGAAGCTGCCCTGCGGACAGCGGCGGCGATCGGCGACGATCGCCTGCAGAAGCAGTCGCAGGGCTACGTCGTTCCCGACAGCTTCACGCACGGGTCTTCCGAGCAGCGCCAGCGCTGGTTCACGACCGGGCTGCAGCAAGGCACCGTCGCGGCTTGCAATACGTTCAGCGCGGCGCAGCCATAGCCCCTCCGCACGCGGCAGGGACAAAGCCCAATGCCCGGCATCGATGAGTCCCGAACCTTCATCCCGCTGAAGATCGCGGTACTGACCGTCTCCGACACGCGCTCGCTCGCCGAGGACAAGTCGGGCGCGACGCTCACCGAGCGCATCGAGACGGCTGGCCACGCGGTGGCAGCGCGCGCGATCGTCATCGACGATGTCGAGAAAATCCGCGCGCAGGCGCGGGCGTGGATCGCAGACCCGGCGATTGACGTCATCATCTCGACCGGCGGCACCGGCTTCACCGGCCGCGACGTGACGCCTGAAGCGCTCGAGCCGCTGTTCGAGAAGCGCATGGACGGCTTCGCCACCATGTTTCTCATGGTGAGCCACGCCAAGATCGGCACCTCGGCGATCCAGACGCGCGCGACCGCTGGCGTCGCCGGCGCGACCTACGTCTTCTGCCTGCCCGGCTCGCCCGGCGCCTGCCGCGACGCGTGGGACGAGATTCTCGTGCACCAGCTCGACTACCGCTACCGCCCCTGCAACTTTGTCGAGATCATGCCGCGGCTCGACGAGCATCTGCGGCGAGGCAAGGCCAGAGGCGCGACGGTCTGACGCAGGCCGTCTCCTAAAACCGCCCGCCAATCGGCGGCTGCAGATCAGCCGGCAGGGGAGAGACGTAAGGCATCGCGTCGGTGCGCGCCTTAAGGTCCGCCTTGGCGTGCGCGAT
>JAXDNZ010000338.1:0-2588 GCA_034669185.1 Hyphomicrobiales bacterium | reverse complement strand
AGTTTCCGACAGCAGGCAAGATTTCGATCAAGTTCGAAGGAAACGACGGCAAGGTGATCGAGCGCGAAGTGTTTAACGCGCCGGAGAGCGGCGTCACGCTGGCGATGTACAATCTCGACTCGTCGATCCGCGACTTCGCCCGCGCCTCGAGGAACTACGCGCTCGGCCGCAACTACCCGCTCTATCTCTCCACCAAGAACACGATCCTGAAGCAGTACGACGGTCGCTTCATGGAACTGTTCCAGGAGGTGTTCGACGCGGAATTCCGCGACAAGTTCACCGCCAAGAAGATCACCTACGAGCATCGGCTGATCGACGACATGGTGGCGGCCGCGCTGAAATGGTCCGGCGGCTATGTCTGGGCCTGCAAGAACTACGACGGCGACGTGCAATCCGACACGGTCGCGCAGGGCTTCGGCTCGCTCGGGCTGATGACCTCGGTGCTGCTCACGCCGGACGGCAAGGTGGTCGAAGCCGAAGCCGCGCACGGCACGGTGACGCGCCACTACCGCGAGCACCAGAAAGGGCGCGAGACCTCGACCAACTCGATCGCCTCGATCTTCGCCTGGACGCGCGGTCTCGCGCATCGCGCCAAGCTCGACGACAACACGGCGCTCGCGAAATTCGCCTTGACGCTGGAAAAAGTTTGCATCGATACCGTCGAGGCCGGCTTCATGACCAAGGACCTGGCGCTCCTCGTCGGCGCCGACCAGAAGTGGCTCTCGACCACGGGGTTCCTCGACAAGATCGACGCGAACCTGAAGCAGGCGATGGCCTGAGCGAAGCCCGAGACGACGCTCGTTGAACCGACTTCGCGCGCGGCTTTCCCGACAGGCCGCGGTAAACTAGACTTCCAATCAGCGGAAAAAACATCGGGAGGATTTTGCCATGCGTTCCCCATCGCTCGGCTTACTGCTGGCGTATGGTATGTACGCCGGCGGCGCGGCAGCGCAGTCGCTTCCTGCCGCGGTCGCCGCGCCGGGCGAAACCGTCGTTGCGACGCTGCATGCCGAGGGCGCGCAGGTTTACGAGTGCAAGGCCGGCGCCGACGGCAAGCTCGCCTGGGCGTTTCGCGAGCCGATCGCGACGTTGTTGCTCGAAGGAAGGACCGTCGGCCGCCACTATGCGGGTCCGAACTGGGAGCACATGGACGGCAGCGCCGTCACCGCGAAGGCTGCCGGCAATGCCCCCGCGCCCGGCGCCGCGGATATCCCGTGGCTCAAGCTCGAGGTGACGGGCCAGCGCGGCAGCGGCGCGCTGTCCGGCGTGACGACCATCCAGCGCATCAACACCCAAGGTGGCAAGTTCGATGGCGCTTGCGACAAGGCCGGCGCGTTTCATGCCGCGCCCTACGCGGCGGATTATGTGTTCCTGAAGAAATAGCCGCCTCAGGCGACCGGCCATTCCATCGCGTATGACGTCGGCGCCGAGAAGCCGGCGTGGGTTTCCGCGGCGACGACCGTGAAGCCGTGGCGGCGAAACAGCGCGACATTGCCCGGCAGCATGATGCGCGCGCGCAGCGTGATGCGCTTCGCGCCGACGCGGCGCGCTTCGTTCTTGGCGGCATCGACCAGCGCGCCTGCGACGCCGCGCCGCCGCCGGTCCGGCGCGACCGTGAGCCGGCCGATATAGAGGGCGTCGCCTTGCGGGATGCAGAACACGCCGCCGATCAGACGATCACCGGCCTCGGCCACGATCGCGGTTTCTGAGCGCAGGCGCTTCTCGAAGTCAGCGAGCGTCTCCTTCAGCACGCTCGAGGGCGGGTCGATCGCGAGCGCGCCGAAGGCGGCCTGCACCAGCGCATAGAGCTCCGGCAGGCGTGCGGTATCGGTCAGGCGATAGAGGTGATAATCGGGCTCGTTCATCCGCCGAGCGCGGCGGCGACTGCGGCGAGCGCCGCCTCGGCCTTCGTGCCATCGGGCCCGCCGGCCTGCGCCATGTCGGGCTTGCCGCCACCGCCCTTGCCGCCAAGGACTTCGGAGGCCTTGCGCACCAGATCGACGGCCGAGAAGCGCGAGACGAGATCGGGCGTGACGCCGACGACGATGCTTGCCTTGCCATCTTCGCTGGTGGCGACAAAAGCGACGACGCCGGACCCGAGCTGCTTCTTGCCTTCGTCGGCGAGGCTTTTCAGATCCTTGATTTGAATGCCGGACACGGCACGCGCCATCAGCTTGATGTCGCCGACGGTGCGCACGCCGTTCGCCTCGGCGCCCGCCTTGGCGCCGCCACCCATGGCGAGCTTCTTCTTCGCGTCGGTGAGGTCGCGCTCGAGCCTGCGCCGTTCGTCGAGCAGCGTGGCAAGCCTCGCAGGCATTTCGCCGAGCGAGCTCTTCAGCTCGGCCGCCGCGTTCCTTGCGAGCATGATCGTGTGATTGGCGGCCTTGCGCGCATTCGTGCCGGTCAGCGCCTCCAGCCGCCGCACGCCGGCCGCAACGCCGGCGTCGCTCAAGCCCGAAATGAGACCGATGTCGCCGGTGCGCCGCACGTGCGTGCCGCCGCACAGCTCGACCGACCAGCCCAGCGTGTTGCCGCCGCTGGTCCCGGCAGGATTCTTGCCCATCGCGACGACGCGCACCTCGTCGCCG
>JAXDNZ010000337.1:0-2630 GCA_034669185.1 Hyphomicrobiales bacterium | reverse complement strand
GCTCGACCAGTTCGCGCGCCGTCCCGACGGCCGCCGCCGACGGCGCAGGTTGCGCGATCGCCGCGCCGGTCAGGCCGCACCAGCAGACAACAAGTGCCGCCGCAAAGGCGAGCCGGAAACCCTTTGTCGCAGTCATCTCATCTCTCCTTTGTCCGGTCTCACGCGCGATCGATGACGCGGCGGCCGTTTGGACCAGCGACCACGGCCTTTTGCGCAAGGCCGATGAAAAGCCCGTGTTCCACGACGCCCGGAATAGCAGCCAATTTCGCGGCAAGTAAGGGCGGATCGGCGATCCGCCCCAGCGCCGCATCGAGGATGAAGTGGCCGCCATCCGTGACGAAAGCAAGGCCGTCCTGTCCGGTCCGCAATCTGACGGCCTTCGACCCAACCGCCTTTTCAACCGCGGCCGTCGTCGCGCCAAGCCCGAACGGCACGACCTCGATCGGCAGCGCATATGCGCCGAGGACATCCACGACCTTCGAATCGTCCGCGATCACCACCATGCGCGCGGAAGCCGCCGCCACGATCTTCTCGCGCAGCAAAGCCCCGCCACCGCCCTTGATGAGCGCGAGATCGGGACCGATCTCGTCGGCGCCATCGACCGTGAGATCGAGTGCGGGCGTTGCGTCGAGGGTGGTAAGCCTGATGCCGAGGCTCTCGGCTTGCGCGCGCGTCGCCTCCGAGGTCGGCACTGCGACCACGTCAAGGCCTGCGCGCACGCGCTCGCCGAGCAGCGCGACGAAGTGCTTCGCGGTCGAGCCGGTGCCGAGCCCGAGCCGCATGCCCGAGCGCACCAATTCGAGCGCACCGGCGGCGGCTTCGCGTTTGTAGACGTCGCTGTCCATGAGATCGATGACTGAGTCCAAGGCCCGATCAGGGCATAGCCGGGGCAACGCGCGGCTGCAACAAGGGCCGCCTCCTTGCCTTGAATCGGCCTGCAGGCTAGCGCTTCCCGCATGCCCTCCCCGACGATCGTATTCGACCTCGACGGCACGCTGATCGACACCGCGCCCGACCTGATCGACATGCTCAACGTCATCCTGGCGCGCCACGACGTAAAGGCGGTCGCGTTCAAAGAGGCGCGCACCATGATCGGCGCCGGCGTGAAGCCGCTGCTCGAGCGCGCGTTGCGCACGCGCGCCATCGCGCTCGCGCCGGAAACGCTCGATGCGCTCTTCGCGGAGTACATCGAGCTCTACGCCGCGCACATCGCGGACCGCTCGCGCCCCTTTCCGGGGCTGGAGACCGCGCTCGATATGCTCGAGGCACAGGGCTGCCGCCTCGCGGTCTGCACCAACAAGCTCGAGTGGCTCTCGGTGCGCCTGCTCGACGCGCTGCATATGAGCCGCCGCTTCGCGGCGATTGTCGGCCAGGATACGTTCGGCGTGCGCAAACCCGATCCGGAGATCCTGCGCCGCACGATCGAGCGGGCTGGCGGCGCGATCGATCACGCCGTGATGGTCGGGGACTCGATGACCGACGTGGCGACCGCGCGCAATGCCGGCGTGCCGGTGATCGCGGTCGATTTCGGCTACACCGAAACGCCTGCGGCCGAATTCGGCGCCGATGGGCTGATCAGCCATTTCGATGCGCTGCCCGCGGCCGTCGCGGAGCTCCGCCTCCAGGCTTGATCGGCCGAACGGGCGGACGCGCCACTCGTTCTCGGCCCGCTTAAGCAAGCATTAACCGTTAAGTAATCGTTCACCACCATAACCGCAGTCGGCGCGAAGGGTTTTCTCCGTTTCCCATTGCCGTGGTGGTTCATGCTCGCCAACGTTCTTGGTTTTCTCGCTCGCAGCCGCGAAGCGGACGAGGCGCTGCCCGCCGTCGAGGCGCCGTCCGCGGTTTTCGAGCTCGAGAGCGATCTGGCACAATCGCGCCTTGCGGCAATCCGCGAGACCATCGATCTGATCGAGACCGATCTTGTCTCGACGATTCGCGAAGTACAGCGCGCCTCCGATGCGGTACGCGCCGGCACGCGGACCTCGGCGGACGTGCTCGCGGCGATCCGCGGGCGTGGCGAGCAGCTCGCGGCACTGACCGGCCAGGCGACCGAGAACGCGATCCAGCTTGCGACCGCAACGGAAGAATTCGCCCAGTCCGCCGACGAGATCGGTCGGCAGGTGCGCGAGGCCGGCACGCTGAGCGAGGACGCCGGCGATGCAGCAGCCGCGGCCGGAAAAAGCGTGGATGGCCTTAAAGCCTCCTCGGCGGAGATCGGCAACGTGGTGAGCCTGATCTCGGCGATCGCCAAGCAGACCAATCTGCTCGCGCTCAATGCCACCATCGAGGCCGTGCGCGCGGGCGATGCCGGCCGCGGATTTGCCGTGGTGGCGAGTGAGGTCAAGGCGCTTTCCACCGCGACGCAAAACGCCACGGAAGAAATCTCGCGCAAGATAGATCAGCTCCAGCGCGACGCGCAGGAATCGATCGCAGCAGTGAGCCGCATCACCAAGGCGATCGCAGCGATCCGGCCGGTGTTCGCGGCCGTCGCGGGTGCGATCGAAGAGCAGATCGCGACTACCGGTGAATTGTCGCGCAGCGCGGCGGACTCCTCGCGCTTCGTCAAGGCGGTTGCCGACAGCGCGAGTGAGATCAAGACCGCTTCGGCGCGCGCCGACGAATGCGGC
>JAXDNZ010000336.1:0-5799 GCA_034669185.1 Hyphomicrobiales bacterium | reverse complement strand
GTGCGGCGCGACGGACGCGCCTTCGCGGTCGGTCCGGTGACGCCGCTCGTCGTGCGCGGGCCGACGCCCGTGCTGTCATGGACGCCGACGCGCATCCAGCCGGCGAGCGAAGACACCATGGCGCGGCTGCTCGACCTCTATCACCACACCGATGTCGAGCTTGCGCGCGTGCTCGAAGGGCGGCGCGATCTCAGCATCCTCGCACGTGCAGGCGACGCCGCCACCATGGCGCCGACCGAAGGCCGGGCGACGCCGCAAGGGTTCCCGGCGCAGGTGCGCGCCTTCTTCGCCGATGCCGCCGGCACGGCGGCGAAATTCCTCGCGCGCGAGGACGGGCCGCGCATCGGCGCGCTCGCGTTCAACGGCTGGGACACGCATGTCGACGAAGGTGCGGACTCCGGGCGCCTTGCGACGCTGCTCGGTGCGCTCGACGGCGCGATCGAGGCGGTGCGCGTCGCGATGGGCCCGGTGTGGAGCGAGACGGTCGTGACGGTGATCACCGAGTTCGGCCGCACCGCGCGCATCAACGGCACCAACGGCACCGACCACGGCACCGGCACGATCGCGCTGCTGGCGGGCGGGGCCGTCAAGGGCGGCCGCGTGATCGCCGACTGGCCGGGCCTGAAGAACGCGCATTTGCACGAAGGCCGCGACCTCGCGGCAACGACCGACCTGCGCGCGGTGCTGAAGGGCCTGCTCAAGGATCACCTGCGCGTCACCGATCAGGCGCTCGCCGGCAACGTGTTCCCGGGTAGCGCCGACGTAAAGGCGATGACGGGGCTGGTGGGGTAGAGCAGTCGCGAACTCGGTGCCCGCACCCTCCCTGAAGGGCGTTTGGCTCCGAGGAGCTACTTGGCGCCCTTGGTCGACTGACCGTTCTGCTCCATGCGCGTCTCGATGTCCTTCTGCGACCAGCCGGTGATGTCGGCGAGGTTACGCGCTTCCTGACGGAAACGATTCGGCAGCGTTGCGCGATACTGCGTGGCCGCCTGGCAGCTTGCCGTGCCCTTCCAGGGGTGTTGAAGCACGTAGCGCCCCTGGAAGTTGGTGCGATCCTTGGTCTCGATGAACACCAGGTCCTCGGGGAACGACTTCGCGTCGTATCGCACGTGCAGCCGCGTCACGTAGGCGTTCGCGCCGCCGGTGTTGCCGAACTTGCGATAGGGCGTGTCGTCGTCGCTGCCGATCCAGCGCGCGCCGAGCTCGACCAATTGCTTGTTGCTCAGCGGGTCGGCGGCGCATGGGTCGCACCAGCCCATGTCCCAGGCGTATTCGACGAACACGGCGCGCATGTCCTCCTTGCGCACGGCGTGATCGAACATCGCCTTGTAGAACGTGCCGAAGTCGTTCTTGACGTAGAGCGGGACATTGATGTCGGAGGGAAGCTTCACGGTGCGGTAGTTCGCGGCTTCGACGCGGCCGTTCTTGGTGAGCGCGTAGACGATGAGGTCCTGCGGGCCGTTCGCGTTCACGGTGCCGAGCCGCAGCGGCAGCATGAACTTTGCCGTGTCATAGCGCACCTGCAGCGGCCGCAGGTAGCCGGCGCCGATCAGCTTCATGCGGTCGAGGTTCACCTTGGCGATGAAGAAACGCATGTTCTGCTTGATGTAGCTGCCGAGCACGCCTTCGGCGCCGCCGGGAATCCTGTAGCCGTTGTCGGTCAGCCAGTTGACGAGCCCGTCGCTTTCCTTGGCGGAGAGGATCGACACGTCGTATTCGCCGACGTCGTAGGTCGCCTCGACGGTGACGCCCTTGTGGCGGACCGAGTCGGGGGCCATGGCGAGCGCCGTCGGCGCCGGCACAGCAGCGGAGCGTCGGACCATCGCGACCTGCGGCGCGCACGGGTCGCCGTCATGATATTCGACCAGCCGCGGTGCCGTGTAGGCGTCGAGATGGTCGACCGTCTTCATGTCGACGACACCGATCTGCTTGCGCTCGATGAAGGTCGGCACCGGGATGACCACCGCGAATTCCTTCGGCGAGCCCTCGTAGTCGCTCGCCATCGTGATGGCGGTGGTGTCGCCGTCGCGCGTGAGCACGACCTTGGACGACTTGTTGAACAGCTTGGAATCGGCCTTCGCCACGTAGAACCCGCAGAACGCGGCCGCAGGACCGGTCTGCGCGGCAAGCTGCGCGAGCATCGCCGCGATCGCGACGGTGGACTTCAGGCGTGCACGAGTCATGAGGTCGCTCCTTGCGGCGTTGGCCGGCTCCAGGCGAAGCGTTCCGCCGGCAGGATCCTGTCGATGAGGAAGACGAATGGGGCGAGGCCGATCAGCGCGATGTAGAGAGCAGGGCGCATCTGCATGAAGAACGCCATGTAGTGCGCCAGAAGCGCGACCGAGGCCGCGAAGATGAAACGGCCGAGGCGCGAATCGGGAGAGGTGCGCGGGTCGGAGATCATGAAGAACGTGAAGATCAGCAGCGAGCCGCTCTGGAGCTGATGCAGCGGGATCGTGAGCGGATCGCCGAGCCAGAGCGCGCGCGCGACGAGCAGTGCCGCGTGCGTGCCGATGAAGAAGATCGCGATGTCGGACCGTCGCGCGGCGCCGAGCACCAGGATAGCGAAGAAGGCGAGCAGCGCCGCGAACCACACCTGCGAGCCCCAGCTCCCGGGTGAGATCCAGACATGGCCCGGCGTCGCGAACAGCAGCACCACGATCGAGAGGCCGGCCGGATTCCAGATGTGCTTGCCGTCGAGGCGCAGGATGAATTTCGACGCGATGCCGATGACGCCGGCGAGGGCGTGGATCCACGCCTCGTCGGCGCGCAGCAGCAGGCTGAGCGAGAAGCCGGTGATCAGCGGCGAGCGCAGATCGAGCGGCACGTTGAAGACGCGCGAGCAGACGATCTGCGTGATCAGGCATGCGCCGATCGCGGCGGCGGTGTTGAGCGGCCGCGCGCCGAAGTCGATCCAGCCGAGATTGAAGACGACGAGCGTCGCGAGCGCGGCGATCTGGTAATGGCGCGCGTCAGACCAGAAGCGCGACGTCAATTGCCGAACCACTGGCGTCCCTCCCGAGGCAAGCCAAGCGCACACAAGGTCCTGCGCCAAAGCGGCTGAATCAGGACCGATCGTGGCCGGACTTGAGTCGGACTTGGGTCCGGATGATGTCGGGTTGGACGCGTCAACCGCGACGCAGGCGACGGATTACTCCGCCGCCTGTTGCGCCTCGACGTCGATGAAGCCGCCCGACTGGCGCCGCCACAGCGCCGCGTAGTGGCCGTCCGCGCGCAGCAATTCCTCGTGCGAGCCCTGCTCGACGATGCGGCCGTGGTCGAGCACGACCAGCCGGTCCATGCGCGCGATGGTCGAGAGCCGGTGCGCGATCGCGATCACGGTCTTGCCGGCGATCAGGGTGCCGAGGCTCTGCTGGATCGCGGCCTCGACCTCGCTGTCGAGCGCGGAGGTCGCCTCGTCGAGCACCAGGATCGGCGCATCCTTCAGGATCACGCGCGCGATCGCGATGCGCTGGCGCTGCCCGCCCGACAGCTTCACGCCGCGCTCGCCCACCTGCGCCTCATAGCCGCGCCGGTCCTTCCAGTCGGACAGACCGAGAATGAACTCGTGCGCATGCGCGAGCTTCGCCGCGGTCTCGATCTCAAGATCGGAGGCGCCGGGCCGACCGTAGCGGATGTTGTCGCGGATCGAGCGATGCAACAGGGATGTATCCTGCGTCACCACCGAGATCTGCGCGCGCAGGCTCTCCTGCGCAACGTGCGCGATGTCCTGGCCGTCGATCAGGATGCGGCCGCCTTCGAGGTCGAAGAAGCGCAACAGCAGATTGACGAGCGTCGACTTGCCCGCGCCCGAGCGGCCGACGAGGCCGATCTTCTCCCCCGGCCTCACCGTGAGGGTGAGGCCGTCGATCACCGGGAAGTGGTGCACGCGTCCGTCCGCCCCGACCCGGGGCTCCCGACCATAGCCAAAGCATACGTTGTCGAACGCGATCTCGCCCTTTGTGACGGCGAGCGGCGAAGCGTTGGGCTCATCGGTAAGGCCGATCGGCCGCGCGATCGTCATCATGCCTTCCTGCACCACGCCGACGTTCTCGAAGATCGTCGTCACCTGATAGGCGACCCAGCCCGAGACGCTTACGATCTGCCAGGCGAGCGGCAGCGCCATCGCGACCGTGCCGACCTCGACGCGGCCCTGCGACCACAACAGGATCGCGAGGCCGCCGGTCGAGGTGACCAGCAGCGCGTTGAGCGTCGACAGGCTGAAGCCGAACAGCGTGTTGAGCCGCAGCGAGCGATGGAACCGGCGCGTATGCTGCTCGAGCGCGTCGCGCACATTGGCGTCTTCCTCGCGCGCGCGCGCGAACAGCTTCACCGTCAGGATGTTGGTGTAGCTGTCGACGATGCGCCCGGTCAGCATCGAGCGCGACTCCGACATCTCCTTGGAGCGGTCGCGCATGCGCGGCACGAGCACGCGCAAGAGCACGAGATAGCCGGCGAACCACGCCGCGACCGGCAGCGCCAGCCACGGGTCGGCGCTGGCGAGCAGGATTGCCGCGCTGGTGCCGTAGACCAGGATGTACCAGACGCCAGTGATCAGCGCGACGACGGTCTCGCGGATCGCCGGACCCGTTTGCATGACGCGGTTGGCGATGCGGCCGGCGAAGTCGTTCTGGAAGAACGCCCACGACTGTCGCACCACGTACCAGTGGTTCTGCCAGCGGATGCGGTTCGACACGTTCGCCGCGATCGCCTGGTTCGACAGCAGGTTCTGAGTCGTCAGCGCGAGCGGCCGCACCAACAGCAGCACCAGCGCCATGGCGAGCAGCGTCGTGCCGTGCTCGGCGAACAGCGTCTGAGGGCTCACGCTGGTGACGAGCGTCACCACGCGCCCGATAAAGATCGGGATCAGGGTGTCGAGCAGCGCAACGCAGAGACCCGCGACGAACAGTGCGGCGAACAGCGGCTTCGCCTGACGCGCATAGTGCCAATAGAAAGCCACCAGCCCGGAGGGCGGCTCCGGGTTGTCGAAAGTGGCGGTCGGCTTCAACAGCCGTTCGAACAGCGCGAACATTTCAAACTCGCAACGAGTCGCGCCCGCGATCAATCGCGCCTCTCAAGGCGCGATTCGCGGCACGACCCCCTCATGCTTGGACGGCGCCCTTCTAGCGACTCACGGCCGCCTTGTCACATGACTTGTGGTGATCACTTCGCCGGCGTCACGCGCAGGATGCGGCCGTTGCTGCTGTCGGTCGCGAGCCAGATCGCGCCGTCCGGACCCTGACGCACGTCACGGATGCGCTCGCGCAGGCCGGTGAGCAGGCGCTCCTCCTTGGTGACCCGTTCGCCGTCGAGCTCGAGGCGCACCAGCAGCTGCCCGGCGAGTGCGCCGACGAGCAGATTGCCCTTCCACTGCGGGAAGAGGTCGGCGGTGTAGAACGCCAAGCCGGACGGCGCGATCGACGGCACCCAGTATTTGATCGGCTGCTCCATGCCGTCCTTGCTGGTCGACTGGTGGATGCGCGTGCCGTCGTAGTCGATGCCGTAGCCGATTACGGGCCACCCGTAGTTCTTGCCCGCGAGCGGGATATTGACCTCGTCGCCGCCGCGCGGGCCGTGCTCGTGCTCCCACAGTCTGCCGGTCTGCGGATGCAATGCCGCGCCCTGGCTGTTGCGATGGCCGTAGCTCCAGATTTCAGGCTTTGCGTCCTTGCGGCCGACGAACGGATTGTCGGGTGGCACTGCACCGTCGGTGGTGATGCGCACGATCTTGCCGAGGTGGTTTCCGAGGCTTTGCGCCTCGTCGCGCGCGTAGAAATGGTCGCCCATCGTGAGCCACAG
>JAXDNZ010000335.1:0-3731 GCA_034669185.1 Hyphomicrobiales bacterium | reverse complement strand
CCCCCCCCCCGCGACGGGGTGGGGTCTGTGCTTGAGGCTGAACCCCACCCGGCTCGCTATCGCTTGCCACCCTCCCGGCTTTCGCGGGCAGGGATAAGCAAGATCAGCTCGACTTGTCGCAAGGCTCGGAGCGCTTCGGCCAGCCGGCGTTGGCGCCCACATAGTCCTTCGCGGCTTGATCGATCAGCGGATTGACCTTCTCCTTGATCGGATCAATCCAGTCCGAGGCCTTGACGTACTTGGTGCCGTCCCACTGCGCCATGAAGGCCGGGTTGTGGCCATTGTGGTCCTCGCACGAGACCTTCATCGGACCGGCAAACCCTTCCGCGCCGATCTCCTTGAGCCGCGCCTCGGTGATGACGAGGGTCTCAAGGCCCCGCCGCATGTCCTCGCCCGTGATCACCTTCTTGCCGGAGACCTTCTGCGCGTTGCGGATCGCCTCGGCGATGATGATCGAGTTGAGAACGCCGCGGTTATAGAGCGTCTCGCCGACCTTCTCCTTCGCGAGCTGGCTCTTCCCCTTGTCCACGACGTGCTTGAGGATGTCCTGGAGGATCGGGAAATTGGTGCCGACCTGGTTGAAGCTCAGCGCCAGATAGCCCTTTGCTCCCGGACCGGCCGGACGCGCATCGTCATCGCCGCCAGCCCACCAGTTGCCGACGAAACGGTCCATCGGATAGTTGATCTTGATCGCTTCCTTGACGGCGGTCGGGTTCATCGCGCCGAAGCCCTGCATGTAGATCCAGTCGGGGCGATCGCGACGCACGTTGAGCCAGAGCGAGGACTGGTTCTGCATCTCGGAGGCCGGCACGGGATAAAGCTTCAGCTCGAAGCCGTAATCCTTTGCGAGTGCTTCCAGGAGCGGGATCGGTTCCTTGCCGAAGGGCGCGTCGAGATAGACCAGACCGATCTTCTTGCCCTTGAGCTTGTCCATGCCGCCTTCCTTGCTGCCGGCATACTTCACGAACACGGAGGCGCCGTCCCAATAGGTCGCCGGCGGATTGAAGATCCACGGGAAGTTCTGCCCGTCGGCGGAGGCCGAGAGGCCGTAGGCCATGGAGAGAATCGGAATCTTGTCGACCGCGGCCTTGGGGATGATCTGCAGCGTGATGCCGGTCGAATACGGATTGATGACGATCGGGTTCTTCGACTTCACCTGCTCGTAGCATTCGACACCCTTCTTGGTGTCGTAGCCGGTCTCGCATTCCTCGACGTTCAGCCGCACGCCGCCGATGCCGCCGTCGCGCTCGTTGAGCATGTTGAGATAATCGGCCATGCCGCTGCCGATCTGCTGGCCGGATACGGCGAAGGCGCCGGTCCGGTAGGTGAGCAGCGGAATATAGATTTCGTCGGCCGCGCTCGCCGGCGTCGCCACACCGGCCGCCGCCATCATGGCGGTTCCCAGTAGAAGAGCTTTCAATCGCATCGCGTTCTCCCTTTCCTTGTTCGGCGGCTTCGCACCGCCGGTTTCTCTTTCGCGCCCCACAGATCCGTCGGGCCGCCCCGCCACCCTCGGCGGCAGGAATTAGGCCGATTTTTGCACGTTTAGTAAGGGAAAGGCCACACCCTCAGCTTCTGCTTGCCAATCTGCCACAGGCGCGCAAGGCCGTGCGGCTCGACGATCAGGAAGAAGATGATCAGCGCGCCGACGATCGCGAACTGAAGCTGCTCGACCGTCGCGGGCTGCAGCGGCAAACCGACCGCCGGCGCCAGCACGCGCAACGCGATCGGCAGGATGAAGATCAGCGCGGCGCCGAGAAACGAACCGGTCAGGCTGCCGAGCCCGCCGACGATGACCATGAACAGAATGAAGAAGCTCTGGTTGACGTCGAACACGGCGGCTTCCGCGCCGCCGTACCAGAAGAACACCAGCATCGCACCGGCGACGCCGCAGTAGAACGACGAGACCGCGAAGGCGAGCAGCTTGGTCGGCAACAGCCGGATGCCGATCAGTTCGGCGGCGAGATCCATGTCGCGCACCGCCATCCACATGCGCCCGATTCGGCCGTGCACCAGGTTGGACGCGAGCCACGTCATCGCGACCACGATCGTCAGCACCACGAAATAGCGCGTGAGCGATGTGGCGGTCGCGCCGGTGATCGGGATGCCGAACAGGGTCCTGGTCGGCACCTCGATCGCGCCCGAGACGTTGTGATTGTAGAGCCAGGGGATGCGGAAGAAGCACCACGAGAGGAAGAACTGCGCCGCGAGCGTGGCGACCGCCAAATAAAACCCCTTGATGCGAAGCGACGGCAGGCCGAACACGGCGCCGACGGCCGCCGAGAAGAAGCCCGACGCGACCACCCAGACGATGATGTTGACGGAGGGAAACAGCGTGGTGAGCTTGTAGCACGCATAGGCGCCGACCCCCATGAAGGCGCCGGTGCCGAGCGAGATCAGTCCGGTGTAGCCGGTGAGGATGTTCAATCCGATCGCCGCGAGCGAGAACACCAGGAACGGGATCAGCACGGCCTGGAGCATGAAGTCGTTGCCGGTGAGCGGCACCACGACGAACGCCACGAACAGGATCGCGAACATCCCGAAGCGGTCTTCGCGCAACGGGAAGACGGACACGTCCGCCGCGTAGGTCGATTTGAATTGCCCGGCTTCGCGATAGAGCATCGGCTCAGATCCGCTCGATGATGCGTTCGCCGAACAAGCCTTGCGGCCGGTACAGCAGGAACAGGAGCGCGATGACGTAGGCGAGCCAGCTCTCGATGCCGCCGCCGAGCAGCGGGCCCCAGTAGAATTCGCCGAGCTTCTCGCCGATGCCGATGATCAGCCCGCCGACGATCGCACCGGGGATCGAGGTGAAGCCGCCGAGGATCAGCACCGGCAGCGCTTTGAGCGCGATGATCTCGAGCGCGAACGACACTTCCGAGCGCGCGCCCCACATGATGCCAGTGGTGAGCGCGACGATGCCGGCCGCGAACCACACGATCACCCAGATCTGCTCGAGCGAGATGCCGACCGAGAGCGCCGCCTTGTGGCTGTCGGCGACCGCGCGCAGCGCGCGCCCGATCCGCGTCTTCTGGAAGAAGATCGCGAGCGTCGCCACCATGATCGACGCGATGACGGCGGCCGCGATGTCGATCTTCTGCAGCGACACGAAGCCGCCGGCCATCTTCAGCTCGATCGCGCCGCGCGGCAGGTAAAGCTCCTCGGCGATCATCACCTTGGATTCGCCGCCGAACACCAGCTGCCCGAGTCCGATCAGCAGATAGGTCAGCCCGAACGTCGCCATGAACAGGATGATGTCCGGCTGGTTCACAAGCGGCCGCAGGATCAGCCGCTCGACCGCGAAGGCGAGAATGAACATCACGCCGATGGTGAGGAACAGCGCCAGGAACGCCGCCAGGTCGCTCGGCCGCACGCCCCATTTGCGCAGCAGCGCGTACAGGCCGACCAGCGTCAGCGCCGCGAACACCACCATGATGCCTTGCGCGAAGTTGAACACGCCCGAGGCCTTGAAGATCAGCACGAAGCCGAGCGCGATCAGCGAATAGAGGACGCCGCCGACGAGCCCCTCCCACAGCGTCTGCACAAGCAGGTCCGGCGCCTGCCCCATCTGGATGAAGGGATCGATGAAGATCTTGTAGAGGAGGTCCATCAGGTGACCTCGATACGTTGCGAAGCCGGCGCCACGAGGACGGTGCGTCCCCTCCCCCGTTTACGGGGGAGGGTTAGGGAGGGGGCCGGTGTGGGTCGCGGGGGGGGGGGGGGGGGGCGCC
>JAXDNZ010000334.1:0-4630 GCA_034669185.1 Hyphomicrobiales bacterium | reverse complement strand
ACCGCGACCACGCCGGGCGAGGCCGCGCTCATGAATCCGCCTGTTGCCTGCACGGCGCCCATCGCGGCCCGCAGATTGTCGACGTCTGCAATCGCCGCCTGCGGGTCGCGCACGCTGATCGGCGCATTGCAGGCCGGCGTCTTGCGGCGCGAGCGGCCGGGATCGCCGAACACGCGTTGCTGCAGCTTCGGAAAATCGGCGAGGTCCTGATAGACGAAGGTGTTGCCGCTGCCGCCGAAGCCCGCAAGCCGGTCCTTCACATAAGTCGCGTAGCTCGGCTTCGAGAGTTCGCCATCGTTGATCCAATCGATGCCGGCCTCGGCCTGCTTCTTCACCACTTCGGCGACCGCGGAGCGCACGCGGATCGACAATGCCGCGCGATCGATCGGCACGCCTTCTTCCTTGGCATACATCATGCGGATCAAATCGTCCGGCCGCGGCAGGCTGCCGGTATGCGTCGTGAGAAAACGCTGGCTACTACGCATCATGTCGACGATCCCTCACCGCCCGCGAGTTGTTCGAGCACCTTGAGTGCGCCCAGCACATTGGCCTTGATCAGCGCCGATGCAAGTTCCTCGTCGCGGTCCTCGAGCGCAACGACAAGGCGCGTGTGATCTGCAAGCGAGCGTTGCATGCGTTCGGCCTGTGACAACGTCAGCCGGCGCAGACGCAGGCTGCGCAAGACCAGCGTCTCGAGAATACGCTGGAGCGTGCGGTTGTGCGCCATATCGGCGAAGCGCTCGTGGAAGGCGACGTTACCCCAGTAATAGCCGTCGCGGTCGCCGGCCAATGCTGCGCGCTCCATCTCGCGCAGGATGCAGCGCAGCTCGGCGATCTCCTCATCCGCCGCAACGCGTACGACCTCCGCGGCGATGAGCCCGAGCATGGCGGCGCGCACACGGTAGATTTCGCGGATTTCCGCGATGCTGAGGTCGGCGACGCGCGGCCGGCGGCGCGGCAGGATTTCGACCAGGCCTTCCTTCTCCAGGATGACAACCGCTTCGCGGGTCGGCGTGCGGCTGGTGCGGAAACGGCGCGCGAGCTCGACCGAGTTGAGGTCGCTGCCCGGCCGCCTGATCCCTTCGAGGATTTCCGCGCCGACCACACAGGCGATCTCGGTGACCAGCGAAGACCGGTCATCATCCTTGGAGGCGACGCGGCGGATGATGGCCCGGAAGCGCTCCAGCATCGTCTCGTGCGCGCCGGGCGGCTGCGGCGTATCGCGTTGCCTCTTCCCGGCCTCAGCCATGCCTTCCGCCCCCGGACAATCCGACAGGTTATAGACGAGGCGCGCGCCGCCTGCCACCTGCGTCGATCGTGCCACGAGCCGCGCATTGCGGATGCGGCCGGATTGCCGGAAGATCGCGTCCGATGGCGACGCCCCGGCAATCAGCAAACATCCAGACCGCAACGCGCGTTGTCCGCCGCGACGCCTCTTCACCGCGCCACGTCGCGGCCGACATTTGCGTTGTCGGCGCCGGCATTGCGGGTGTCTCGGCCGCGCTGGAAGCCGCGAAACTCGGCCGCAAGGTCGTGCTGGTCGACGGGTTGCACGCACTCGGCGGCCAGGCGGTCAACTCGGTGATCGGCACGTTCTGCGGGCTGTTTTCCAATGGATACAGCGGCTATCAGCTCACCCACGGCATCGCAGACGGCATTCTGCGCGACCTTGGCGCAAAGGACGCGCTCTATTATCGCCACGGCGGGCCGTCGAACACCGTCGTAGTGATGTATGACGAGGTCGCGCTGGCACGCTGGATCGAGGAGCAGGTGCGCACGGCCGGCATCACGGCGATCCTTGGCGCGGTACTGCGCGGGGTCGAGCGCGACGGCCGGCGTATCCACAGTATCGAGCTGGCGACGCGCTATGGCGACGTGCATCTCACGGCGACCGGTTTCGTCGATGCGAGCGGCGATGCCGCCTTGGCCTGGACCGCCGGACTCCCCTGTCGCGAAGCGGCGGATGGGCCGATCTACGGCACGCAGATGGTTGTGATCGAGGGGATCGAAGAGGCGCATCAACCGACCCGCGAGGACTGCGCGGCACGTCTGAAGCAGAAGGCCAGGGAGTACGGGCTGACCCGCGAGAGCGGCTTTGCCTTCGTGTTCCCCGGCAAGAGCATCGCGCTCGTCAACATGACGCACGTCGAGACGCCGCTCGATCCGATCGAAGCGACACGGAAATCGCTCGAAGGCAAGGTGCAGGCCGACCGGGCCGTGGCGTTTCTCAAGGCCGAGTATCCGAACGCCTTCGGCAACGCGCGTATCCGCACCTATGGGGCGCTTGGCATCCGCCAGACGCGCTGGATCGTGGGCCGCCAGCAACTGACTGTCGATGACGTGCGCGCGGGCACACGGTTTCCCGACGCGGTCGCGCGCACTGGCTGGCCGATCGAGCTGCACGACACGCCCCAAGGCCACGTGTGGGAGCCGTTCAACGACGATCACCTTCACTACGTGCCGATGGGTAGCCTGACGCCAGCGGATTGCGACAATCTGGTCGCGGCCGGACGCTGCATCGATGGTGACGTCGCGGCGCTCTCGAGCGTACGCGTGATGGGACCGTGCATCGCGATGGGCGCAGCGGCCGCGCACGCGCTCGATCTGGCGGGAGCCGGGAGCGTGCACCAGATCGATGCGGGCGCGCTTGCGGCGCGCCTGAAGGACAATGTCGAGCGGCGGGATTGAGGCCGCAGGCGCCGGTCGCTCGCATGCTTGCCGCGACGGCGATGCGGGACATTTCGAGGGGATTTACCGATGAAGCGCCTATCCGCTGTCCTCGCGCTGGCCGCGGGCTTCGCCTGCGCCGCCCTTTCGCCCGCGCTCGCACAGCCCTATCCGAACCGAACCGTCAGCGTGATCGTGCCGTATCCGGCCGGCGGCTCGGTCGACGTGGTGGCGCGGCTGGTGGTGCAGAAGCTCAACGAGAGCCTCGGCAACGTCTTCATCGTGGAGAACCGCGCCGGGGGCGCGGGCGGAGCCGTCGGGGCAAACGTCGTCGCGAAGGCCCCGCCCGACGGCTACACGCTGATGCTGACGGCCTCGATCCACATCATCACGCCGTTCCTCAACAAGAACATCCCGTACGACGCCGTGAAGGATTTTTCGCCGGTCACGCTGGTCGCGTCCGGACCGCTGATCGTGTCGACCGCGCCGGCCATGCCGGTGAGCAATCTGAAAGAGCTGATGGCGCTCGTGCGCAAGGCGCCGGACAAGTACACCTTCGCGACCTCGAGCTTCGGATCGGCAGGACACCTGGTCGTCGAACTGCTCAAGCGCGACGCCGGCGTTGACACGCTCACCATTCCCTACAAAGGCTCCGCGCCGATGCTCACCGATGTCATGAGCGGACAGATCCATCTGATCGCGGACCCGATGGCGTCCTCGCTGCCGCTCGCCGCCTCCGGCAAGATCAGGGCGCTCGCGGTGACCAGCATGAAGCGCGTCGCTGCCGCGCCCGATATCCCCACGATTGCGGAATCCGGCATGACCGGCTTCGACTTTCAGTCCTGGTATGGGCTGTGGGGTCCGAGGGGGCTGCCTGCCGACGTCGCGGCGAAGCTACAGATCGAAGTCGCCAAGGTGCTGGCGTTGCCGGAGTTAAAGGAGCGGCTGGCCGTGCTGGGCTTCGAGGCGATCGGCTCCACGTCCGACGCTTTCGCCAGATACATCGACGAGGAGTCCGCGAAATACGAACGGATCATCCGCGACGCCAGGATCAAGACGGAGTAGCCGTCATTCCGGGACATGCGCGAAGCGCGTGGGCCCGGAATCCATAACCACATAATTCTCAGTTTCTCTCGGTCAGAGTTTCAACTGCCCCGACCGTGTCTATGGATTCCGGGCTCGCCGCTGCGCGGCGCCCCGGAGTGACGGGTCAAGCCGTGCCGTGCGGGAACACCCACGAGAGCTCGGGCGGAATCACAATGCGGATCGTGTCGGCGGCGAGGAAGCGCGGCACGGTGCCGAGCTCGATCGCTTCCAGCCGATGGCCGAGCGTTTCGACCGCATAGGTCGTCTGCGTGCCGTGGAAATGTCCCTCGATGACGCGCGCCGGAAAGCTGTTAACGGCCTCTCCTGCCTCGCCACTGGGGCGCAGCACGATGTTCTCCGGACGCACCGCCACGACCACGGCATCGCCCGTGCGCCCTTGGGCCTTGCCGCCGATGCGCAACACGTCGCCGGTGGCGAGCTTCACCGCATCCGGCGCGCTGAGCTCGCCCCTGATGAGGTTCGACACGCCGGTGAAATTCGCCACGAACAGGTTTGCCGGCCGGTTATAGAGTTCGACCGGCGGACTGATCTGCATCAGCTTGCCGTGATCCATGACGCCGATGCGATCGCCGAGCACAACGGCTTCGTCCTGGTCGTGCGTCACGTAAAGTGCCGTGACCCCCGCTTCCTTGATGATACGGCGCAGCTCGTCGCGCAGCCGCAAGCGCAGCTTGGCGTCGAGGTTCGAGAGCGGCTCGTCGAGGAGCAGGAGCCGCGGCTGATAGACGAGAGCCCGCGCCAGCGCGACGCGCTGCATTTGCCCTCCGGAAAGCTGCGTGACCGGCCGCGAAGCGTATTCGCCGAGACCCACGAGCTCGAGCACCTCGGCGGTTCGGCGATCGATCTCGGCGCGCGC
>JAXDNZ010000333.1:0-4421 GCA_034669185.1 Hyphomicrobiales bacterium | reverse complement strand
TACAAGACCTTCACGCTCTATCCGATGTACGGCGCTTTCCTGAGCGCGCGGAATTTCCAGCAGAGCGCCGGCATCCAGAGCTTCCTCGATTCAGCGGCGCTCGGCGCGCAGTTTCTCGATCCGGACGCCTTCTATTTCAACAAGGCGGCGGACACGATCGCCAAGCAGCGCGGCAAGGATCCGCTGTTCCTGCTGGTCTACACGGCGCAGAACCACTTTCCGTGGAGCTTCCGTTTCCGTCCCGACCTCGCACCCGAATGGCGCGACCTCGGCAACCGGCCCGATGTCGATGAGTATCTGCGGCGCCAGCACCTGAGCGCGGTCGACTATGCGGCGTTCGTGGCGCGGCTGACCCGGGATTTTCCCGACGAGTCGTTTCTGCTCGTGCGGTTCGGCGATCATCAGCCGTATTTCGCGCGCAACCTGATCGATCCCGATCAGGACGATTCGATGATCGCACGCCGTATCGCCGCTGCCGACCCGCGTTTCCTCATGACGTACTACGCCATCAATACGATCAACTTCACGCCGCGCGACATTTCATCTGCGGTGAACGCGCTCGATGCACCCTATCTGCCGCTGATCGTGCTCGAAGCGGCCGGCGTGCCGCTCGACCCGTCGTTTGCCGAGCAGAAGAAGATCCTGCAGCGCTGCCGCGGTCTGTTCTATCGTTGCGCCGGCGGCGCCGAGGCGCGCCGCTTCAACCGGCTGTTGATCGACGCAGGGCTGATCAAAGGACTGTAGCCTCCGACCTCGCCCACGCCTTGCATCTTGCTTGCAGCCCATTAGTTTGCGGCGGCCGCCGGGCGCCAAGACCCGCATCCGAGAGGAGACGCATGGCCGTTTCATCCGCCGCAGCGACCGCTGTGCCCGCCGCCACGCGCGCGGCCGTCTCGCTCGGCAACGTGACGGTGTCATTCCGTCTTGCGGACGGCGGCACCTATACGGCGGTCGAAGGCGCCTCGCTCGACGTCGCGGACGGCGAATTCGTCTCGATCGTGGGACCGACCGGCTGCGGCAAGTCGACGCTCCTGAACGCAGCCGCCGGGTTGCTGGCACCGGCCGCCGGCGCGGTCAACATTTTCGATGTGCCGCTGGCCGGCTTGAACCGGCAGGCCGGTTACCTGTTTCAAGCCGAAGCGCTGTTTCCCTGGAAGACCGCGATGGAAAACGTCGCGATCGGGCTCGAGACCGCCGGCACCGCCAAGGACGAAGCACGCGAACGCGCGGCCAAATGGCTGACCCGCGTCGGCCTCGGCGGGTTCGGCGACCGCTATCCGCACATGCTCTCTGGCGGGCAGCGCAAGCGCGTCGGGCTGGTGCAGGTGCTGATCCGCGATCCGAAAATCCTGCTGATGGACGAGCCGTTTGGTCCGCTCGATGCGCAGACGCGCCAGATCATGGGCAACCTGCTGCTCGACCTGTGGAGCGCCGACCGCAAGGCGGTGCTGTTCGTCACCCACGATCTCGAGGAGGCGATCGCGCTTTCCGATCGCGTCGTCATCATGTCGGCGGGACCGGCCGCGCGCATCATCGGCGACTGGACCGTGCAACTGACGCGTCCGCGCGACACCGCCGAGGTGAAGCTCGACCGCGGCTTCCATGAGCTGCATCGCGAGATCTGGACCGTGCTGAAGGACGAGGTGATGAAGGGCTATCAGCAGACGGGGGGAGGGTGAGCCATGAACCGCGGTACGCTCCTGTCGCTGCAAATCCTCGTCGCGGTTGTCGGCCTGGCGCTATGGCACGTGCTCGCGAAGTATCCGATCTGCGGCCTGAGCTATATCGGCCGCGAGAACGATTGCCTGACCGTGCTGCCGCCGTTCTTCTTCTCCACCCCCGGAGAGGTGGCGGCGCGAGTCCTCAAATGGTTCGTCGACGGTTCGATCTGGCGCCACCTCTGGATCACGCTGGTCGAGGCGCTGCTCGCCTTCGTGATCGGCTCGCTCGGAGGCGTGCTGATCGGCTTCTGGTTCGCACGCAAGCCGATGATCAACGCGGTGTTCGATCCTTACGTGAAGATGATCAATGCGCTGCCGCGCGTCGTGCTGGCGCCGATCTTCGCGCTGTGGTTCGGGCTCGGCATCGCCTCCAAGGTTGCGCTGGGCGTCACGCTCGTTTTCTTCATCGTGTTCTTCAACGTCTATCAGGGCGTGAAGGAAGTGAGTCCCACGGTGCTGGCGAACGCCCGCATGCTCGGCATGAACGAGAATCAGTTGATGCGCCACGTCTACTGGCCGTCTGCACTCTCCTGGATGTTCTCCTCGCTGCACACCTCGGTCGGCTTGGCGGTCGTCGGCGCGGTGGTCGGCGAATATCTCGGCTCCGCGGCCGGGCTTGGCTACATCATCCAGCAGGCCGAAGGCGTGTTCGACGTCGCGGGCGTGTTCGCCGGCATGTTCGTGCTCGCAGTGTTCGTGATCCTGATCGACATGGTGGTGACCGTGATCGAGAAAAGGCTGCTGGTGTGGCGCCCGGTTGCCTCGATGGACACGCGATAGCGGCGCACGAGTGGTTTGATCGTTCAGGAGAGTGAAATGAAGGTCATCGTTCTCGCGGCGGGTCTTGTTCTGTTGCCCGCTGCCGTGCTGGCGCAGTCGTTCCAGAATCTTCCAGCCAATGTTCAGGCGGCGATCGCCGAAAATGTGAAGAGCTGCGACGGCAAGACCACGTTCAAGGATGGTTTCGTGTCCGAGCAGGACGTCAACGGCGACGGGGTCGTCGACTACGTCCTGGATTACGGAAACTTCGTGTGCGACGGCAACGAGGGTTACTTTTGCGGCACCGGAGGGTGCTTGACGCAGGTGTTCGCCTCGCTGCGCGGCGGCTACGTCAAGGCTTTGGACGAAAACGTTCGCGATCTGAAATTCCGCCGCGTGAAGGGCCGCCACGCGATGGTCCTCGACCTGCACGGCTCGGCCTGTGGCAAGGTCGGCGCGGCGGCTTGTCCAAAGACTCTTCTATGGAACGGGACGAAGTTTGTTCCGGCGCGCTGAGCGTCGAAGATACAAAACGGGAGGACAGGATGCGTTCGATAACGATCGGAGCACACCCACATGCTAATGATGGACCGCAACTCGGATGACGTCGCAAAGCTCGTCAATGACTGGATCGCCAAGCAGGGGCTGGTGAACTAACCGAGACGCGTGCAGCACCTTTCATGCCCGCGAAAGCGGGCATCCAGGGCTAAGAACCGGGTCCCCGCGTTCGCGGGGGCGGGCGGGGGTAGGCTTTCCCCATCAAAAACTCGGGGTTGTAGTCCACCTGCGCGTCGAACATCTGCACGCCGGTCTGCGTGCGGCAACCTTTGGCCTGTGCGGCGGTAAGCAGCGGCGTCACCGCCGGCATGGTGATGATGTCCGCGACGAACTGATCGGCGGTAAGCCGCGACACGTCGACCGGCAGTGGATCGCCCGCCTTCATGCCGGCGGGTGTCGCGTTGACGATGAGATCGACGCCGGCTGGATCCGGCCTGTCGGTCGCCGCCACGGCATGTCCGTGACGCCCAAGGCGCGCAATCAGCGCGTCGCGTTTGGCGGTGTCGAGATCGCACAGCGTGAGTGCGCTCGCACCCTCCATGGCGAGCGCCAGTGCGATCGCCGAACCTGCGCCGCCGGCGCCGACCTGCAGCGCGCGCTTGCCCTTGAGGTCGAACCCGTTGCGCTTGAGTGCTGCGATAAAGCCGCCGCCGTCGGTCATGTCGCCGTGCCAGCGTCCGTCCGCACCGCGCCGCATCACGTTGCACACCTCGAGCACGCGCGCGCTCGGTGGTCGCGTCGCAGTGGCGGAATGCGACCGGCTTGTGCGGCACCGTGATGATGATGCCGTCGAGCGTCGGCAGTTCTTTGGCGAGGCGAAAGAAATCCTCGACGTCCGCCGGCCTCACCTGCAGCGGGATCATGATGGCGTCGTGCCCGCGTGATGCGAAGCCCGCGGTTACGCCGGCCGGCGATTTCACCTGCGCGATCGGATCGCCGATGGTGACGTGGATGCGCGTCGCGCCGTTGAGGGCAGGGGGCATGGTCTCTGCGAGCCTCAATAGAGCGAATTGTGCTTCGCCAGACTGTCGCGCAACTCCTTCAGCACGGCGTCCGGATCGAGGCCCGCCTTCTTGACGTTCGCGGCCCATTCGCCCTGCAGCGGCTCGGCGGCCTTGCGCCATTCGGCGAGCTGCTCGGCGGTCAGCGGATAAACCTCGTGGCCTGGCTCGGCCTTGATCTTGGTGCGCCCATCGGCCTCGAAATTCGCCCATGGCGTCGCAAGCTTCTGCGCCCATTCCGAGGTGCAGTGATCGTCGATGACTTTCTTCTGCGCCGCCGAGAGCGCCGTGTATTTGCCCTTGTTGATGACCCAGACCTGCTCGGTCACGTAGAACGCGCTATCGATGTGATATTTCGTCACCTTGTCGATGCCGAACAGCA
>JAXDNZ010000332.1:0-3169 GCA_034669185.1 Hyphomicrobiales bacterium | reverse complement strand
ACATCAACGTGGGCATCCTCTACATCTTCGCGATCTCCTCGCTGATGGTCTACGGCGTGATCATGGCAGGGTGGGCGTCGAACTCGAAGTATCCGTTCCTTGCGGCCTTGCGCTCCGCCGCGCAGATGGTGTCGTACGAAGTCTCGATCGGGTTCGTGATCATCACGGTGCTGCTCTGCGTCGGCTCGCTGCGGCTCACCGACATCGTGGAAGCGCAGAACACCCCATGGGGACTCCTCGGCTGGTACTGGCTGCCGCTGTTCCCGATGTTCATCGTGTTCTTCATCTCGGCGCTGGCCGAGACCAACCGCCCGCCGTTCGATCTGGTCGAAGCCGAGTCCGAGCTCGTCGCGGGCTTCATGGTCGAATACGGCTCGACGCCATATATGATGTTCATGCTCGGCGAGTACGTGGCGATCGGCACGATGTGCGCGATGACCACGATCCTCTTCCTCGGCGGATGGCTGCCGCTGGTGCCCTATCCGCCGTTCACCTGGATACCCGGCGTGATCTGGTTCACGCTGAAATGCCTGTTCGTGTTCTTCATGTTCGCCATGGTGAAGGCGTTCGTGCCGCGCTATCGCTACGACCAGCTGATGCGGCTCGGCTGGAAGGTATTCCTGCCGCTCTCGCTCGCGATGGTGGTCATCGTCGCGGCGGTGCTGCAATTCATCACCGGGCCCGCGCCGCAATGAGGCACGTCGATGGAGCTTTCGCTGGGCGCTCTTCTTGGTGCGATGGCGGGCGCCGCGCTCGGTGCGGCCGGTTTCGCGATCATCGCGCCGCTGATCGACAGCAGGATGCGCGCCGCCGCGATCGCGGACACAGCGGACGCGCGCGAGGATCTGGAGCGCCGCATCGCCGGCGCGCGCCGCGGCGTGCTTGCCCTCGACATGCTGGTGTTTGTCGGCGCGGGCTACTGGGCGGGCACGGCCTTGGGCGGATGAGGAACTCATGAGGCTCGATTCTGCGGCGCGCGCATTGTTTCTGACCGAGTTCGTGCAGGCGTTCTTGCTGTCGATGCGCTATTTCTTCAAGCCGAAGCCGACACTCAACTATCCGTTCGAGAAGGGTCCGATCTCGCCACGCTTTCGCGGCGAGCACGCGTTGCGCCGCTATCCGAACGGCGAGGAGCGCTGCATCGCCTGCAAGCTGTGCGAGGCGATCTGCCCGGCGCAGGCGATCACCATCGAGGCGGGGCCGCGCCGCAACGACGGCACGCGCCGCACCACGCGCTACGACATCGACATGGTCAAATGCATCTATTGCGGCCTGTGCCAGGAAGCCTGCCCGGTGGATGCGATCGTCGAGGGGCCGAACTTCGAGTTCGCGGCCGAGACGCGCGAGGAGCTCTATTACGACAAGGAGCGCCTGCTCGCGAACGGCGACCGCTGGGAACGCGAGATCGCGAAGAACATGTCGCTCGACGCGCCCTATCGGTGATCTTGTAGCGCGCATGAGCACTCGGGCGCGCCGAAGGCGCGTCCGACGCGACATGCGGGGCCGCTCTCGCCTGCGGATAGGCCGTTCCCGCATATCGCTTCGCTCATGCGGGCTACGAACTACGAGAACCCGATCCGCCCGGCGCGCGCCTGCGCCTCGAGTGCAAGGCGGCACACCGTGAACACATGCACCTGCGTCATCGCGGTTTCGGTGCGATCGCGCACGTCCGCGGCAAGATTCTTGAAATAGCTGATCGGCTCCTTGCTGCAGTCGATGTAGCGGGTGCCGGATTGGTTGGCCGTGAACAGGTGGTCGGTGCCGGGACGGCCTTCGATGTCGAGATTCTTGCGCAGCTCGATATATCCGTCCGTGCCGACGATGGTGAAGCGTCCATCCCCCCAGCTCGGCAGGCCGTCGGGCGTGAACCAGTCGACCCGCATGTAGCCGCTCGCGCGCTCATTGCGCAGGAGTATCTCGCCGAAGTCTTCGAAGTCGGGAAAGTCCACGGTGCCGAACTTCCGGATCGTGCTGGTGACGATCTCTGCCGTCTCGGAGCCTGTGTAGAACAGGAATTGTTCGATCTGATGCGAGCCGATGTCGGCGAGAATGCCGCCCGCCTGCGCCGGGTCGAAGAACCAGGCCGGCCGGATCGCGCGGTTGAAGCGGTGCGGGCCGAGCCCGACCGTCTGGATCACGCGTCCGATCGCGCCGTCGGCGACGAGTTTCGCGGCAACTTCGGAGCACGGCGTGATCAACCGCTCCGAAAAGCAGATCGAGAAGATGCGTCCGGTTTCCTTCACGGCGCGCTGGACCTGCTCGAACGCCTCGGCGGTGATGACGCCCGGCTTGTCGACGAGCACGTCCTTGCCGTTGCGCATCGCCTCGATGGCGATTCCCGCGCGGTCGCGCGGGATCGCCGCACAGCAGATCATCGCGATCGAGGGGTCGCGCATCAGCGCATCGCGATCCTCGACGGCGGGTACGTCGGGAAAGCGTTCACGAAAGCCTTTCAGCACGCGCGGATCGGTGGTCTGCGGCCAGTACCCCGCGCAGGCGACCCCGGCGTCGATCAGGCCCTCCGTCAGGTCGTAGATATGGCGGTGATCGAGACCGATCGCGGCAAAACGCATCGTTGGGCTTCCGCTACTTCGATTTCTGCGCGCCGATCTCGCGATCCCAGCGGCGGAACGCCGCCACCAGCCGCTGCGGCGTCAGGTGCACCTCGACCGGATGCTCGGTGAACAGTTTGTCGTACTGCGGCCGGCCGAATTCCTTGAGGATGTCCTGGCTCTCCTTTGGCGCCATGTTGAGCGGCACGTCCTTCACGGCGGGACCCGGATAGAAGTAGCCCTTGTCGTAGGTCAGCGCCTGTTGCTCGGGCTTCAGCAGGAAGCCCATGAGCTGGAGCAGCACCGCGACCTTCTCCTTCGGCACGCCTTTCGGGATGCACATGAACTGGGTGTCGGCGACCCAGTGGAAGCCTTCCAGCGTGGCGATCTCGGTCGCCTTCGGCACCACGCCGAGCACGCGCGGGTTGATGTCCCACCCGCAGGTCGAGACGATCATGTCGCGCGCGCCTTCGCCGAACTCCTTCATGGTGGCGGCGGTCCCGCCCGGATAGTACTCGACGTTCTTGTCCAGTTCCTTGAGGAATTCCCAGGTTTTGTCCCAGCCCTGCATCGGATCCTTCGGGTCCTTGTCCTTGAGGATGTAGGGAAGGCCCATC
>JAXDNZ010000331.1:0-6845 GCA_034669185.1 Hyphomicrobiales bacterium | reverse complement strand
GCGACAAGTGCGTCGATGCCGTCCCACGGGAAGTCGCCGCCCGGCAGCGGCGCATCGACCGTCCACGGCGGGCCGATCTCGAGATACGGCCGCAGCGTCTTGAGCGCGGCTTCGGCGAGGCGACGGTAGGTCGTGATCTTGCCGCCGTAGATGGTAAGCAGCGCGGCCTGCCCCTGCGGCGCCTCGAGGTCGAGCACGTATTCGCGCGTCAGGTCCTTGGCCCGGCGCGCGCCGTCGTCATAGAGCTGGCGCACGCCGGAATAGACGTGCAGCACCTGGTCGGGCTCGACCGGTTCGCGGAAATAGCCGCTGACCGAGCGGCACAGATAGGCGATCTCGGCCGCCGTCGCGGTCGCGGCGGCGGGATCGCCGGTGAAGTCCTCGTCGGTGGTGCCGATCAGCGTGTAGTCGCGCTGATATGGAATCGCGAAGACGATGCGGCCGTCGGTGTTCTGGAAAATGTAGGCATGGTCGTGCGCGAACAGCTTGCGCACCAGGATGTGGCTGCCCTTCACGAGCCGGACATGCGCGGAGGTCTTCAACCGCAACAGCCCCTCGGTGACCGCGGCGGCCCACGGGCCCGCCGCGTTGACGAGCACGCGCGCATTGACGATCTCGCGCGTCCCCCGCGCATTGAGCACGAGCTGCCAGCCCGGCCCGGCGCGGTCCGCGCGCAGGAGGCGCGTCCGGGTGCGGATCACCGCGCCGCGCTCGGCGGCATCGACGGCGTTGAGCACGACCAAGCGTGAATCGTCGATCCAGCCGTCGGAGTAGGCAAAGCCGCGCCGGTACTGGCGCTTGAGCGGCTCGCCGACCACGCTGTGGGTGAGGTCGAGGTCCTCGGTGCCGGGCAGGATGTGGCGTCCGCCGAGATGATCGTAAAGGAACAGGCCGAGGCGCAGCATCCAGGCCGGTCGCAGTCCGTCGTGATGCGGCAGCACGAAACGCAACGGCATCGCGAGGTGCGGTGCATTGCGCAGGATCACCTCGCGCTCGATCAGCGCTTCGCGCACCAGGCGAAACGCATAAACTTCGAGATAGCGCAGACCGCCGTGGATCAGCTTGGTCGATTTCGACGAGGTGCCCGAGGCGAGGTCGCTCTGCTCGACGAGCAGCACGCTGAGACCCCGTCCGGCGGCGTCGCGCGCGAGTCCGGCGCCATTGATTCCCCCGCCGATGATGGCGAGATCGAACTCCGCCATGGCCGCCCTGATTCCTTCGCTGCGCGGCAGCTTTATGACGGATGCCCATCGCGATGGGTAGGGCTAAGATGCTGCCCGGGCCTTGGGAGGCGAGCATGGATTTTCGTGGTCGTGACGTGGTGGTCACCGGCGGGACCGGCGCCCTCGGCATCGCGGTGACGGCCAGGCTGCTCGCAGCCGGCGCGACCTGCCATGTTCCCTACCGCAGCGCGGCGGAGGCCGAGCACTTTCCCCATCGCGGCAACGAACGCGTGACGCTCACCGCGCTCGGCGACCTCTCCGATGAAACCGCGGTGACGCGCTATTACGAGGGCCTGTCGCTCTGGGCCTCGATCCACATCGCCGGCACCTTCGCCTTCGCGCCGATCGGCGAGAGCGGCAAGTCCGTGCTGATGGGCCAGCTCGAGAGCAATCTGGTCTCGACCTATCTGTGCTCGCGCGCCGCGGTCGCATCGTTCCTGCGCGGCGGCAAGGGCGGGCGGATCGTCAATGTCGCGTCGCGCCAGGGCGTCGAGCCGCGCCAAGGCGCGAACCTGACGGCGTATACGGCCGCGAAGGCCGGCGTCGCGGCGCTGACCATGGCGCTGGCCGAGGAAGTCGCCGGCGACGGCATTCTGGTGAACGCGGTCGCGCCCTCTCTGATGGATACGCCGGCCAACCGCAAGTCGATGCCGAAGGCGGATTACGACACGTGGCCGAAGGTCGAGGAGGTCGCCGCGACGATCGTGTTCCTCGCCTCGCCGGAGAACGCGGTCACGCGCGGCGCCGTCGTCCCGGTCTATGGGAGGGTTTGATCTTGCCGCGAGCACGCGACCTTTTCTCTCTCCCCGCACTTGCGGGGAGAGGGTGCTGAGCGCCAAAGGCGACGTGTTGACCAATCGAGAGGGCGTGCTGGAGACCATTCTTTCTGCGCTTCAATGAGGCGCCAGATTTTGCGGCTGCCCCTCACCCGGCGCGCTGCGCGCGCCACCCTCTCCCCGCTGCGCGGGGAGAGGGAAAGCAGACTAGACAAACCGGCCGAGCCGCGTCACACAACGCGCCGTCCCCGGCGGATTTCGCCGCATCCCCTGAGGAAACTGCCCATGCCAGGTCCGTTGGCCGGTGTCCGCGTGCTCGAACTCGCGCGCATTCTCGCGGGGCCGTGGGCCGGGCAGATCCTCGCCGACCTGGGCGCCGACGTGATCAAGGTCGAGCGCTCAAAGACCGGCGACGACACGCGCGCCTGGGGCCCACCGTTCATCGAAGGCAAGGACGGCAATCTCGGCGCCGCCTATTACCATTCGACCAACCGCGGCAAGCGCTCGATCGAGTGCGACTTCGAGAGCGACGACGGCAAGCGGATCGTGAAGAAACTTGCGGCGCGCTCCGACGTGCTGATCGAGAACTTCAAGGTCGGCGGGCTCGCCAAGTTCGGCCTCGACTACAAGAGCCTCGCGCCCGATTGCCCGCGCCTGATCTACTGCTCGGTGACCGGCTTCGGCCAGACCGGCCCTTACGCTGCCCGCGCCGGCTACGACCTGATGGCGCAGGGCATGGGCGGATTCATGGACCTGACCGGCACGGCTGAGGGCGAGCCGACGCGCGCCGGCGTGCCGGTGTCGGACATCTTCACCGGCGTCTATTCGGTGGTCGGCATCCTGGCGGCGCTGCAACGGCGCGAGCGCACCGGCAAGGGCGGCTATGTCGACACCGCGCTGGTCGACTCCACTGTGGGCGTGCTGGCGAACCAGGCCATGAACTACCTCGCCTCGGGCGTCGCGCCAAAGCGCATCGGCAACGCCCACCCCAACATCGTGCCGTACCAGGTGTTCCCGGCGGCCGACGGCCACATCATCATCGCGACCGGCAACGACAGCCAATACGGCAAGCTCGTCGCGGTGCTGGGCGAGCCGGAACTTGCGAAAAATCCCGAATACCTCGTCAACAAGGACCGGCTGAAGAACCGGCCGAAGCTGATCGCGCGTCTCTCGGAGCTGACCAGGAATTTCAAGCGCGACGACCTTCTGGAAAAGCTCGAGGCGGTCGGCGTACCGGCCGGTCCGATCAACGATCTCGATCAGGTGTTCGCCGATCCACAGGTGCGGCACCGCGGCATGCAGATCCACCCCGTCAGCGATGCCGCCAAGGCGGGCTCGATCCCGGGCGTGCGCACGCCGATCGTGCTCGACGGCGCGCCGATGGCGGCCGAGCGCCCGGCGCCGCGGCTGGGCGAGCATACGGCGGAAATTTTGAAGGAGATCGGGGAGTAAACTCCGCCCTCATCCTGAGGAGCCCCCTCCCTTCCCTCCCCTGCAAGCGGGGGAGGGATAAAGGGAGGGGCGTCTCGAAGGATGGCTGCACGCGCGGAGTTTGCCGCCATCCTTCGAGACGTCCTCGCTTCGCTCGGACTCCTCAGGATGAGGCCCAGTGTTGCGTTACGCCCTTACCAAATCCTTCGGCACACGCGCTCGTTTCCGGATGCCGCCTGTCGCCACGATGGCGCGGTTTTCCGCGTAAGCCTCGTGGTTCTTTTCGATGTCGTCGATGTCGTAGAGATAATTCACCATCAGCCCGTGCGATTGCGCGAGACCTTTTTCGGAAAGGTCGGCCAGAACATTGAGCTGCTCCAACCGCGCGCCATTGCCGAGATGGAAGCGCGCGACCGGATCGACCGCCCCGCCGTTGCGGCTGCGTGCACTCAAGAAATAGGTCGCGGCGGCGTGCAGGAGCGGCTCCCGCACGCGCTCCGCGGCGCCGTCCTGCCACCAATTGGGTTTATCCAGTTCGCTCAGGGGCGCCAGGTCTTCCGGCAGAAGGATCGGATTGTTGCTCGTGCGCTCGCGCGCGAGCCAAGAGGCAAAGCCCGGCACCGGCGAGAGCGTCACGAACTTCGAGAGGCGCGGAAACTCGCGCGAGACCTCCTCCACCACCTGCTTGATCAGGAAGCTGCCGAAGCTCACGCCGGCCAGCCCGCGCTGGCAGTTCGAGATCGAATAGAACACCGCGGTATCGGCGCGGTCGGGTACGAGCGTAATGCCGTCCTTGCCGAGGATGGGCGCGATGGCTCTCGGGATCCCGTTGGTGAACGCCACCTCGACGAAGATCAGCGGCTCGTCATTGAGCGCCGGATGGAAGAACGCGTAGCAGCGCCGGTCGGGTGGATCGATGCGGCGGCGCAGATCGTTCCAGTCGCGGATCTCGTGCACCGCCTCATAGCGGATGATCTTTTCCAGCACGATCGCCGGCGTCGACCAATCGATGCGGCGCAGCACCAGGAAGCCGCGATTGAACCAGGCCGAGAACAGATGCACGAAGTCCTGGTCGACGGCGCCGAGATCGTCGCGGTGCGTCATCGCGTCGAGCAACTGCTCGCGCATGGAAACGAGCGCCTGCGTGCCGCCAGGCGCCAGGTTAAGCCTGCGCAACAGCTCCTGCCGGCGCGGCTCGGCCGCATGGTGAAGCTCTGCGGCGGCCTCGTCGCTTCCGGTCCGTGTCCACGCGTCCACCGCCGCGTCGATGCGCTCGCGGTCGACACCGAAACGGGTCGCCAGCGCCTCGAAGAAGGCGATGCGCGGGCCGACGGTCAACTCGTCGTAATGCGCCAGGATCTCGCGCGCGAGCGCGACGCCGGAGGCCTCGCCGCGTCCCGACAGCAATTCCTCGCACAGTTCCACCAGACTTTCGGAACGTGCCGCAGCGTCACCGCGGCGGTCGCGCGCACGGTCGATCAGCGCACGGCCGCGCTCCGAGATCGTCTGCAGCATCTCGCCGAAGAAGGAAGTATTCATTTCACCGTTCTCGTCCTGGCGCGGCGCGGTCCCGGATCGTGTCTACGTTGGTCGCGGTTCCGGCAGCCGATGTTTCCCATTGGCCGCCGAACCGCCAATCAGGTATAGCCTCACGGTCGGGGGGACAAGAAGACAAAGAGCGCTTGGAATCGGGGGTTACGCTGACCGACCAGACTGCGCGAACCGGCGCGGCCGGGCCGCTGCTCGAGGTGCGCGACCTGCACGTGCGTTTCGAGACCTCGCGCGGCACCGTCCACGCGGTCGACGGCATTTCCTATACGGTCAACCGCGGCGAGACCGTCGCCGTGGTCGGTGAATCCGGCTGCGGCAAGTCGGTCTCCGCGCTCGCGATCATGCGCCTGCTCGCCAGGACCGGCCGGGTGACCAAGGGCGAGATCCTGTTCGAAGGGCGCAACCTGCTCGCGCTCTCGGAAGACGAGATGCGCGAGAAGCGCGGGCGCGACATCTCGATGATCTTCCAGGAGCCGATGACCTCACTCAATCCGGTGATGTCGATCGGGCAGCAGGTGATGGAGCCGCTGCTCATCCACATGAAGATGAGCGACGAGCAGGCGCGCGCCCGCGCACTTGAATTGATGCAGCTCGTCGGGATCACCGACGGCGAGCGGCGGCTCGATCAGTATCCGCACCATCTCTCCGGCGGAATGCGCCAGCGCGTGATGATCGCGATCGGCCTCGCCTGCAATCCCAAGCTCATCATCGCGGACGAGCCGACCACCGCGCTCGACGTCACCATCCAGGCGCAGATCCTCGAACTGATGAAGGAGCTGTCGCGCCGGCTCGGCATCGCGTTGGTCATCATCACGCACAATCTCGGCATCGTGGCGCGCTATGCCGACCGCGTGAACGTGATGTATGCGGCGCGCATCATCGAGCAGGGCTCGGCCGACAATGTGTTCCTCGAGCCGGCGCACCCATACGCGATCGGCCTGATGCGCTCGATCCCGCGGCTCGATCTGCCGCGCGGCGCCAAGCTCGAAACCATCGAGGGCCTGCCGCCCGACCTGCGCACGCCGCCGGCCGGTTGCCGCTTCGCACCGCGCTGTCCGTATCGCATCGAGGCGTGCACCGCGCAGGACGTGCGGCTCGCCGAGGTTCGGCCGGGACATCTCTCGGCCTGCATCCGCGCGAGCGAGATCGTGGCCGGTACACTGGTGCCGCCGCAGCGGATTCAGACCGTGGGCACGACTTTCGCGGAGACCAGCGCCGAGCCGCTGCTGATCGTCGACCACCTGAAGAAGTTCTTCACCGTGAAGGCGTCGGGCGCCGGATTTCTCTCCTCCAAGACCGCGACGGTCAAAGCCGTCAACGACGTCTCGCTGCATGTCCTGCCGGGCGAGACGCTCGGCCTTGTCGGCGAATCCGGCTGCGGCAAGACCACGGTCGGGCGCGCGGTGCTCAAGCTCGATGAGGCGACCGAGGGCACGATCCGCTTCGAAGGCGCCGACATCACGCATGCGAGCCACGCCGACATGCGCGATGTACGGCGCAAGATCCAGGTGATCTTCCAGGACCCGTATTCGTCGCTCAATCCGCGCATGACCGTCGGGCAGATCATCGGCGAGCCGATTCGGGTCTACAAACTCGTCGCGGACCGCAAGGCCGAGCACGAGCGCGTCGCCGAGCTGCTCAGCCAGGTCGGCCTCTTCCCCTACATGGCGGAGCGCTACCCGCACGAGCTCTCCGGGGGGCAGCGCCAGCGCGTCGGGATCGCACGCGCACTCGCACTGGAGCCGACCTTCATCGTCTGCGACGAGCCGGTCTCCGCGCTCGACGTGTCGATCCAGGGACAGATCATCAATCTGCTGGAAGACCTGCAGGAGCGGCTCGGCCTCTCCTATCTCTTCATCGCGCA
>JAXDNZ010000330.1:0-6506 GCA_034669185.1 Hyphomicrobiales bacterium | reverse complement strand
TGGCTGTACCGGCATTTGACCTGGGGCGGCCGCCTGCTGGGCGCGCTGATCGTGGCGCGCGCGGTTCACCGTGCCATCGGCGGAGCACAGCCGATCACCGACGCGCTGCAGATGCTGTTTGCGGCGGCCATCGCCGCACTTCTGGTGCATCTCCTGATCGGCCAACGCGCGCGTGAGGACGAGGCGGAGCAGCCGGTCCACCACATTCCGGGCGTGCGGCTTGTCGCCTGGATCGCCGTCGCCGCCATCGTGGGCGCGTTGCTGACCGGATATGCGGCGCTCGCCTCCTTCATCGCCGGCCGCGTCGTGTTCACTGTCGCGATAGTCGCGACGCTTTATCTCCTCCTCGTGGTGGCCGACGCGGTCATCGCCAGCACGCTGTCACCGGAGTCGGCACGCGGGCGCGCGGTTGCGGGACAGCTTGGCATCAATCCGCGCCGCATCGGCCTGCTGGGTGCGGTCGTTTCCGGCGTCACCCGCGCGCTGTTCGTTCTCATCGTGCTGGCGCTGGCGATCGGCCGCTGGGAAATCGCAGCGGCCGATTTCTTCGACGCGGTCCGCAACGCGACGTTCGGTGTCCGGATTGGCGACATCACGATCTCGGTCGGCGCGGTGATCGGCGCCATCCTGCTGTTCGTGGTCGCGCTGGTGCTCACGCGCGTTGTGCAGCGCTGGCTCGAGCGCGAGGTGTTGCCGCACACGGCGATCGAACCGAGCCTGCGCATCTCGATCGCGACCATCTTTGGCTATGTGGGCTTCATCGTCGCGATCGTGCTGGCCTTGGCCGAGCTTGGCATTGATCTGCAGAAGGTCGCATTGGTCGCCGGCGCGCTTTCAGTCGGTATCGGATTTGGCCTCCAGGCGGTCGTCTCGAATTTCGTATCCGGACTGATCCTGCTGGCAGAGCGGCCGATCCGCGTCGGCGACCAGATCGCCGTCAAGGGCGACGAAGGGTTCGTTCGTCGCATCAGCGTGCGCTCGACCGAGATCGAGACCTTCGATCGCGCGAGCGTCATCATCCCGAACTCGGACCTGATCACCGGCGTGGTGAAGAACTGGACGCATGCCAATACGCTTGGCCGCATTCTCATCAAGGTCGGTGTCGGCTACGACAGCGATCCCGAACAGGTGCGCGATATGCTTTCCGAATGCGCAGCCGGCCACCCGCAAGTGCTGACAGTCCCACCGCCCGCGGTGCTGCTCGCCGAATTCGGCGACAGCGCGCTGCAGTTCGAGGTCTATTGCATCGTTTCTGATCTTGCCAACCGCGGCGCGATCAAGAGCGATATCCAGTTCGCGATCCTGAAAGCTTTCCGCGCGGCGGGAATCGAGATTCCGTATCCGCAGCACGACGTGCGCATCCGCCAGAACGACGGCGCGGCCGAATCCGAGAAGAAACTGGCCTGATCGCCGGCTCGGCCAATCTTCGCCGTATTCATCTTTCAGTCACCATTTCGACGGCGTTATGCTTTTCTGGGGCGCTGCAGGGACACGGGATAATGATGGGTTTGCTTCGGGCCGGATTGGCGCTGCGTATCGTTGCGGCACTCGCTGTTATCGGCCTTGCCGGGTGCGCGGCCGATCACGAGCCGCCGGCGGGCGAGCCGAGCTTCTATCGCAGCCTCGCCAAAGGCGGTGAGCTCGATCCGGGTGCCGCGCAATCGATGATTTCGGGCTACCGCGGCAATAACGGCCTCGGCGCCGTCACCCTCGATCCGACCCTGATGCGTCTCGCCGAGGAACAGGCGCGCGCGATGGCGTCGCGTGACAAGCTCGACCACAATGTCGGGCGCAGTTTCGACCAGCGCATCCGTACGTCCGGGTTCGACGCCGGCGTCGCGGTCGAAAATGTTTCGGCCGGCTACCACACGCTGGCGGAAGCCTTTTCGGGCTGGCGTGATTCGCCGCCGCACCGCGCCAATATGCTCAACAAGGGCGTGACGCGCATGGGCATCGCGGCGGTCTATTCGCCGAAGTCGAAATACAAGGTGTTCTGGGCGCTGATCCTCGCGGCGCCGAACGGGAAGCGCGGCTAGACTTTTTTGCTTGGGCGCGGTCTTTTTCCGAAAACCGGTCCCACTTTTCGGGATCATGCGCTAGCTTCGGCGCACCTCGCCGGGGCCCGAAATGCTTCCCTCCATCCGCGACTACGACGCGCTTTATCGCCAGTTCCGCTGGCAGATACCGGCGCAATACAACATCGGCGTCGACGTGTGCGATCGCTGGGCCGCGAGCGATCCCGCCCGGCTCGCGATTGTGCATGTGCGCCCGGATGGCCGCTGCGACGAGATCACCTTCGGCTGGCTGCGCGAGACGTCGAACCGGCTCGCCAACACGCTCGTGGCGCATGGCGTTGCGCGCGGCGACCGCGTCGCCGTGCTGTTGCCGCAGGCGCCGGAAGTCGCCGTGTCTCACGTTGCGATCTATAAGGCGGGCGCGGTCGCGCTGCCGATCGCGATCCTGTTCGGACCGGACGCGCTCGCCTACCGGCTGCAGAATTCCGGCGCCAAGGCGCTGATCACCAACGCGCAGGGGCTCGCCAAGCTCGCGGACGTGCGCGCCGAAGTTCCAGATGTCTCGCTCGTGCTGTCGACGGACGGACCCGGCGACGGCGCGCTCGGCTTCCACGAGACGACCGCGCGCGCCAGCGCGGACTTCGCTCCGGTCGCGACGACGCCGGACGATCCCGCGATGATGATCTATACGTCGGGCACCACCGGTCAGCCCAAGGGCGCGCTGCACGGGCACCGCGTTGTGCTCGGGCATCTGCCGGGCGTCGAGATGCCGCACGATTTTCTCCCCCAGCCGGGCGACCGGTTCTGGACGCCGGCCGACTGGGCGTGGGCCGGCGGCCTGCTCGACGCGCTGCTGCCGTGCCTGCATCACGGCGTGCCGGTCGTGGCGCGCAAATCCGAGAAGTTCGATCCCGAGGAGGCGTTCGCCCTGATGGCGAAAGCCGGCGTGCGCAACGCCTTCATTCCGCCGACGGCGCTGCGCATGCTGCGCTCGGCGCCGAGCCCTCGCGGACGGCATGATATCAATCTCCGCACGCTTGGCTCGGGCGGCGAAGCGCTCGGCGCCGAGACCTACGACTGGGGCCGCGAGACCTTCGGGCTCACCATCAACGAGTTCTACGGGCAGACCGAGTGCAATCTGGTGCTCTCCTCGTGTGCGATGATCGGTGTGTCGAAGCCGGGCGCGATCGGCAAGCCCGTGCCGGGGCACGACGTGGCGGTGATCCGCGAGGACGGCTCGCGCGCCAACCCCGGCGAGCTTGGCCAGATCGCCGTGAAGCGGCCCGACCCGGTGATGTTCCTCGAATATTGGGGGCGGCCGGAGGCGACCGCACAGAAATTCGTCGGCGACTGGATGACGACCGGCGACCAGGGCACGGTCGACGACGAGGGCTACATCACGTTCGTCGGGCGCGACGATGACGTGATCACCTCGTCGGGCTACCGCATCGGCCCCGGCGAGATCGAGGACTGCCTGATCACGCATCCGGCGGTCGCGCTCGCAGCCGTCGTGGGCAAACCCGATCCGGTGCGCACCGAGATCGTCAAGGCCTTCATCGTACTGAAGCCGGGCGTCGCGGCTTCCGACACGCTCGCGGCGCAAGTGCAGGATTTCGTGCGCAAGCGCCTCGCCGCCCACGAATACCCGCGCGAGGTCACCTTCATCAACGAATTACCGATGACGACGACCGGCAAGATCATCCGGCGGCTGCTGCGCCAAAGAAGCTGATGCGTTGCGCATGATCCCGCCCGAGAACCGGTCGTCGCCACCCGGATCGGGTCGGGGCGATGTGTTTCGGGATCATGCCCGGCTGCGGATCGCGTTACGCACGCGCCTGGCGGTCGAAAACGCCGCGCGGCGCAGCGTCTCGAGTTTGCACGCGACATGAAAAGCCGGCAGCGCGTCGCGCGCCGGCGCGATCAGCAGATCGGCGAGTAAGAGCCGCTCGCGCCAGAGGTGATCGATCATCGGATGATCGGCGCTGGCGCAGGAGTCCGCGCGCCTGATGGTCGTATCCGCGAGAAGCCGTTCGGTCAGATCGAGCGAGATCTGCACGCCGGGCGAAGCGCGTGCATACGCCTCGTCATAGGCGATCTTCCAGAACCAGCTGGTATCCCCGCTGCGCAGCGTGATGGCGGTCGCGAGCGTGCGCTCGCCGTGCTTGAACCGGTCGACGCGCGCATTGCCTTCGGCGGCGAGCGCGGTGACGGCGCGCTCCACGAAATCGCGGACCGGCGGCCGGTCGGCGGTCGCGGTGCCGGCGCGTCCCTTCCAGCCGCTCGCTTCGAGCGCGAGGAAATAGCCGAGCGCCGCCGCGACGTCCTTCGGCGCGCGCGCGCTCGCATGCGTGACCGGCGCGCTGTCGGCGAGGCGGCGGCGCTGGCGGCGCAACTCCTTCAGCTTCTTGTGCGTCAGCGCGTGCGCGAGATAGTCCGAGCGATCCTGCATCGGCGCGAGCAGCGCACGTGCGTGTGCGCCGAATTCCGCCGCCGTCCCGCCGCGCCGTGCGAGCACGCGGCTGAGCGCCGCCGCGATCGCCCCGTCTTGCGGCAGCATCGGCAGCAGTACGAGCTTCGGCCCCTCGGCAGCGGTGTGATCGAGAAACGCCGCGATCGCCTCGTCCGCCTCGGCACGATCGACAAGCGGCACGCCGAGCGGCGCGTAAGGATGCGTCCAGCCGGTGAGCGTGGTCATCAGGCCGTAGCGGCGTTCGACGCGCGCCGGGAACAGTCCGATCAGCTTGCCCGCCCGGCGCACCAACACGGCACCGGCGTTGCCGCCGAACACGGGCGCGGCGGCAAGCGCGAAAGCCGGATCGTAGAAAACGTTGAGCTCGATCGCGCGGCCGGCAAGCTCGCGCCACTCGGTCGCGATGGCGCCGAGCGCGGGCAGCGGCTCCCATTCGGTTTCCGCCACCGCATGGCGCGGCACCGCGTCCATGCGGTCGCGGCGCAGCGAAAACGATACCGCTGCAACGTCGTCGTTGCGCGCCATGCTACTTGCCCGCTCGCAGGCGTTTCGGCCGCCAGATGAACACATGCAGGCCGAGCCGCTCTTTGGTGACGACGAACAGCAGCCCGGCTTCCAGGATCATCGCGCCCGAGATCGCCATCGCGGCACCGGCGATGCCGAAGAGCGGGATCAGCACCACGCACAGTGCGATGTTGCCGAGGAACGCCGCCATGTAGACGACGGCGCACGCGCGCTGCTCGCCGACCATGTTGAGAAGCCGCTCCGCCGGCCCGACGGTCGCGCGCGCGAGCGGTCCGATGGCGAGGATGAACATCAGGTAGTAGCCGTCGACGAATTGCGGGCCGAACAGCCACAGAAACGGCTTGCCAAGGCCGAGGATGATCAGCGTGGCGGCGAGCGAGGGCCAGAAGGTCCAGCGGATCGCGTCGCCGAAGAAGGCGGAAAGCTTCTCGCGCTCGCCTGCGATGTGAAACTCGCTGAACTTGTGCGCGGTTGCGGCCGCGACCGAGAAGTACACGAACGCGACCAGCGCGAGCGTCTTGGCGGCCGCGTAGTAGACGGCGACCTGGTCGGGCGACACGTACTGCTGCAGCACGATCACGTCCGCATAGGTCAGCAGCATGTAGAAGCCTTCGACCATGAAGATCGGCAGCGAGACCCCGAGCCAGGTGCCGGCGCGATAGGCCTTCGGACCGGGCGCGATTCTGCGCGTGAGGCGGCGGTTCACCACCAGCGTCTGGCCCGCGACCGTGATCCAGGTGGTGACGATGGCCGCCATCATGGCGGTTGACGCGTTGGTCGGGAAACCGAGCGCATAGGCCGCCGCCATCACGCCGATGAGCAGGAGCGAGCGCCAGATGTAGGCTGGCATCAGCGCAAGGTTGATCCAGTCGTGCGAGCGCGCGATGCCGTCCTGCATGCGGCCGAGCGCGAACACCGGCAACGCCACGCAGGCGAGATAGAGCGGCATCAGCTCGTAGGATTTGATCCAGGGCTCGGCGAGCCACACGCCGGCCGCGGCGAGCAGCGCGAGCCCGCTCGCAAGGCCCATCACGAGCCAGCGGCTGCCGCTCAAGAACCCGCGCAGCAGATCGAGCTGCCCGGAGCCGGAATATTCCGGGATGAAGCGCTGCGACGACGAGGCAAGGCCGAGATCGATCACGCCGCCGAGCAGCAGCACCCAGGTCCAGACGTAGACGTAGACGCCGAATTCGAACGAACCCATCCAGCGCGCGAGCAGCACCTGCGTCAGGTAGACGAGCGCGGCGCTCGCGATGCGGATCAGGAACGCGGCGCCAGCCGAGCGCAGCGCGCGCGAGCGGTCGGTGCGCTCGGCCAGCGCCGCCTTGACGGCATCCGCGACCCGCGCGAGCGGGCGCCGGCGCGGCGCCTCGATGCTGTCGGTCGTCACGGCCAAGGCGGTCTCCGCTGCGCTGATGTCAGGTCGAGAATTAGCAAGAGGTGCTTAACTTTCGGTTGGGGGGTCGGGCGGATTCCGGGATCGTCGTGCAGGAGAA
>JAXDNZ010000329.1:0-3620 GCA_034669185.1 Hyphomicrobiales bacterium | reverse complement strand
ATCGGCCCCGGCGCAAAACGTCTCCTTGCCAGAGGTGACCACCGCGCCCTTGATCGCCGCGTCGGCCGCGATTTTTTCGACGATCGCCGACAACTCCTGCATCGCCGCCAGATCGATCACATTCATCGAGCGCCCCGGCGCGTCCCAAGTGACGAGCGCAATGCCGTCCGCGTCAGTCTCGAATGTGAAGTTGACGGTGGTCATCGCAAACTCCTTTGCCTCGTCCGCTCATTCTCGCGAAAGCGGGAATCCAGCACTTTGCAAAGAACTGGGTCCCCGCTTTCGCGGGGACGAGCGGACCCCGAGGGCCCTTCCGGCGCATTCGTGAAGCAGCGGATTGACCTTTATATTGCAGCGCAGCAATGCTGCCGCAATATCCGATATAAGGGCGCCAGCTCCTTCCCTCCAGCCGCCGGGTTCGCATCATGCTCAAGGATAAGTCCGTTATCGTCACCGGTTCGACATCCGGCATCGGCCTCGCCATCGCGCGCGCATTCGCCAGGGAGGGAGCGCACCTGACCCTCAACGGCTTCGGCGACAAAACCGCGATCGAGAAGGAGCGCGCCGGCATCGAGACGGAGTTCGGCATCAAGGCGATCTACTCGGGAGCCGACATGACCAAGCCGGCCGAGATCGCCGACATGATCAAGGGCACGGAGAACGCCTTCGGCGCTGTCGACGTGCTGGTGAACAATGCCGGCATCCAGTTCGTCGCCAAGGTCGAGGATTTCCCGATCGAGAAATGGGACGCCGTGATCGCGACCAATCTCTCGGCCGCGTTCCACACCACGCGTGTCGCGATCGCCGGGATGAAGAAGCGCAAGTGGGGCCGCATCATCAACATCGCGTCGGCGCATGGGCTGGTCGCGAGCGGGGAGAAGGCGGCCTACGTCGCGGCCAAACACGGCATCGTCGGCCTGACGAAAGTCGTCGCGATCGAAGCCGCGAACGACGGCGTGACCTGCAATGCGATCTGCCCGGGCTGGGTGATGACCCCGCTGGTGCAGGCGCAGATCGAGGCGCGCGCCAAGGCGGCGGGCAAGACGGTCGAGCAGGCCAAGAGCGAGCTGGTCGCCGAGAAGCAGCCGATGCTGCAATACACGACGCCGGAGAACATCGGCGCGCTCGCGGTGTTTCTCGCCGGCGATGCCGCGGCGACGATCACGGGCGCGGCCTACTCGATCGACGGCGGCTGGACCGCGCAGTAGCGTGCTACGATTGAGCATGCCTCTCCTCTCCGCCTCCCTCGGACCCGTCGCACTGGAGATCGTCGTCGCCGACATCACGACGTTGCGCGTCGACGCCATCGTGAACGCCGCGAATGCGCGGCTGCGGCGCGGCGGCGGCGTCGACGGTGCGATCCATCGCGTCGCCGGGCCGCAGCTGCAGGCCGAATGCGACACGCTCGGCGGCTGCCTGACGGGCTCGGCGAAGATCACCGGCGGCTACAAGCTGCCGGCGAAGCATGTCATCCATGCGGTCGGGCCGGTGTGGACCGGCGATGCCGAACAGGAGGATCGCCTGCTCGCCTCCTGCTACCGCACGGCATTGAGCATCGCGGCCGACCACGCCCTTGCTTCGATTGCGTTTCCGGCGATCTCGACCGGCATCTATGCGTTTCCGGCCGATCGCGCCGCGCGCATCGCGGTCGGCACCGTTGCGGCGGAGCTGAAAGCCGCGCCGCGCTCGCTCACGCGCGTCGTGTTCTGCTGCTTCTCGGATGTTTCGGCCGGGCATCACGCCGAAGCGTTCCGCGCGCAGGGGCTCGCCTAAATCCACTCCGCTCGTCTACAGTCGCGCCGGCAACACAGCAAAACAGTCACGGGAGGAAACGCGTATGGCCAAGAACAAGGTCATCATCACCTGCGCGGTCACCGGCTCGATCCACACGCCGTCGATGTCGCCGCACATTCCGATCACGGCGAGCGAGATCGCCGATGCGGCGATCGGCGCCGCGGAGGCCGGCGCAGCGGTGGTGCACCTGCATGCGCGTGACCCGAAAGACGGCAGGCCGGATCAGTCGCCCGAGGCGTTCGCGCCGTTCCTGAAGGTGATCAAGCAAAGCTGCAACGCAGTCATCAACATCACGACCGGCGGCGCGCCGACAATGTCGATCGAGGAACGCGTGAAGCCCGCCGCGACCTTCAAGCCGGAAGTCGCCTCGCTCAACATGGGCTCGATGAACTTCGGCCTCTATCCGATGATCCCGCGCTTCAAGGGCAAGTTCAAACACGCCTGGGAGGAGCCGTATCTGGAAGGCTCGCGCGAGCGCATCTTCAAGAACACCTTCGCGGACATCGAATACATTCTCACCACCTGCGCCGAGAACAACACCCGCTTCGAGATCGAGTGCTATGACATCGGTCACCTCTACACGCTGAACCATTTTCTCGAGCGCGGCGTCGTGAAGCCGCCGGTGTTCGTGCAATCCGTGTTCGGCATTCTTGGCGGCATCGGCCCGCACCCGGAAGACGTGATGCACATGCGCCGCACCGCCGACCGGCTGCTCGGCCGCGAGAATTATCACTGGTCCGTGCTCGGCGCGGGCCGCAATCAGCTGCCGATCGCCGCGATGGCGGCCGCGATGGGGGGCAACGTGCGCGTCGGCCTCGAAGACTCGCTCTGGATCGGCGCCGGCAAGCTCGCCGAGTCGAACGCCGCCCAGGTCACCAAGGCGCGGCAGATCATCGAGGGGCTGGGACTGGAGATTGCGACGCCCGACGAGGCGCGCGAGATCCTGGTGCTCAAGGGTGGGGACAAGGTGGGGTTCTGATCTTCATCCCTCCCCGTCTCCGGGGAGGGTGACTGCGAGCGACAGCGAGCAGTCGGGTGGGGTTCTATTCAATCATGCACAGCCCCATCCGGCCGCGCTTCGCGCGTCCACCCTCCCCCTTCGGGGGAGGGATGAAAAAGAAACGAGGGACACAGACACATGAACATCACCGTCAACGCCGCGGCCGTCGCCGAAGCCTCGAAGAAGCTCTCGAACTGGGGCAAGTGGGGCAAGGACGACATGAGCGGCACGCTCAATTACGTCACGCCGCAGGATCTCGTCGACGCCGCGAAGCTTGTGAAAAAGGGCAAGGTGTTCGCGCTCGGCATTCCGCTCGACCGCACCGGCCCGCAGACCGGACTGTTCGGCGGGCGCTTCAACCCGATCCATCAAATGTTGGCCACCGGCACCGACGCGCTCGCCGGCCAGCAGGACTGGAATAAGCTGCGCTACGCCGACGACACGCTGATGCTGTGCGTGCAGGGCGCAACGCACTGGGATTCGCTCGGCCACATCTTCTACGAGGACAAGGCCTATAACGGCTATTCGCCCAAGCTGATCGACTCGCGGGGCTTGAGCGTGCTCGGCATCGAGCACTCCAAGGACAAGATGAACGGGCGCGGCGTGCTGCTCGACATCGCGCGCTTTCGCGGCGTGCCGTGGCTCGAGGACGGCGAAGGCATCGGCAACGACGAACTCGATGCCTGCGCCAAGGCGCAGGGCGTGGAAATCCGCCGCGCCGATTTCGTCATCATCCGCACCGGGCAAATGGAACGCTGCCTCGCCGAGAAGGAATGGGGCGGCTATGCGGGCGGCGACGCGCCGGGTGTGCGGTTCGAGAACTGCT
>JAXDNZ010000328.1:0-4393 GCA_034669185.1 Hyphomicrobiales bacterium | reverse complement strand
GTCACGGGCCAGACATTGGATTGCGTCGGATGGCGCTTGCGCAATCGGCGCGAGGCGACTGGCGAGTTCCGCGCGCGCCTTGGTCTCCACGCGGGCGACCAGATGCGTGATCACATGGTCGAAAACGCCGATCTGCTCGGCATTCAGTTGGGCGGGCGTCAACAAGAAGAGATCGGTGACGCGCCGCAGCGTGTCGACGCGCTTCTCGGGCGATCCGCTCTGCACCGCCTCTTCCAGCTCGTCGATCAGAGATTGTTGTGCAATCATTCGCCATATCACCCAGTGAATTACTTCCCGCCTGCAATTTTTAAGTGCGCCGGATTGCAGTGCAGGATGCTATCGCCGACTATTTACCATTCTGTTAGGGACAAGACCGGGCGGCGTTCTTTCTGGCGTTCACCTCGCTTACAAGTTCCAAACACACTTTTTCTTAACTAACGGAACCGGAATACCGGCGCGCTTAAATCCTTTTGGACACTCGTCGTGTTGAATGCCGAGCGAGGAGGGGCGCGCTGTGTCCGCTGCACACGAATTCATGAACCGACGGGCGGTCCAAATCCAGACGCCCGGACGCTACAGTCTCGCCAGTCGCTTCGATGCGACGGGTGCGCGGCGCGAGTTCGCTTGCCGCACGTCGCGGATTTCGCCCTTTCAAATGCTGGTGGCGGCCCCGGTAACCGGGCCCGAAGGCGAGCGCGTGATTGCGCATTTCGGCGAATTCGGGAAGCTCGACGGCCTCATTTCTGACGTCGTTGACGGTGGTTTTCTGGTGGATCTCGTGATCTCCCAAGGCGAGCGGGAAAAGCTCACAAACAAACTCGAATGGCTGGACAAGCGCACAAGAGATCCGTCGGTGGTCGATGTCAGAAAGCAGCAACGGATCGTCCCAAAAAATCCGCACACCACGTTGCTGTTCGCTGATGAGACGGCGCTGACCTGTTTCGTCATCGACGTGTCGCCATCGGGAGTCGCGATCTCCGCCGACGTCGAGCCGGATATCGGCACGCGCCTGGCGGTGGGACGGACGGTAGGCTCGGTAGTCAGACGCTTTGATGAAGGCTTCGCCGTCAGGTTCGATCAGCTGCAAGATCCCAGTCAACTCGAGCTGCTGGTCCGACCAACCACCGCCTTGGCCGCGGCAGCGGCGATGCGTTACTCCGAGTCATCGTGGTATCTGGATTGACGGCTTCTACTGGGCCAGCAGGTCAGCTTTCCGCACGATCAGCCTAATACTTCGCTGTTGCGCCCGACGCGTCTCGAGCGCAAGCCGGTCAGCGCGGCCTGCGCGGCCGTTTACCTGATCTCAACCAGCCCGACCTGATTGGTGAGACTGTTGGCGGTGACCGGATTGCCGTCCGGCGTGATGTCCATGTTGCGCACGATGTCGCCACCTCCGGGGATCGCCCAGCTCTGGAATTTCTCCGATCCGGGATCGAAGCGCACGATGGTGTTCGGCTTGGCGCCGGACTCGTTGTACCAGAGCGCGCCCTTGGTGAAGACGATGCCGTAGGGTTCGGATTTGGGGCCGCTCGGCGACGGCCATTCCTTCACCTCGCCGGTTTTCGTATCGAGCCGGCCGAGCATGCCGCGCGGGAAATCCGTGTACCAGATGATGTCGTCGCTCTGGAACGCGAGCCGGCGCGGCCGGGCGCCCGCGTTCGGCAGCGTGTATTCCTTGATCGCCATGGTCTGCGGATCGATGCTGGCGATCTTCGGCGCGCCGAACTCGACGAACCACGGAATGCCCTTGCTATTGATCATCAAGCCATAGGGACGCGACTTGTCGGTCGGCGATGTGACGAGCTTCATCTCGCCCGTCTTCGGGTCGAGACGTCCGAGCGTGTTGGCATTCTGCGCGGTGAACCAGACGATCCCGCTTGGATCGATATTGATCGTGTGCGGATCCATTCGCTGCGAGCTCGGCAGAGGGTACTCGGTGGTGACGCCCGTCTTCGGATCGAGCTTGCCGATCAGCGAGGTATGATTGCCGGTGAACCAGATGTTGCCGTCCTTGTCCTCGGCCAACCCATGCGGGCCTGTGTGCGGGGACTTGAGCGTGTATTCGCGGATGGTGCCGTTCTTGTCCAGGCGGCCGAGCTTGTTGGCGAGCTGGGCGGTCCACCAGATGGCGCCATCCTTGGTGGCGAGCGGATCGTGCGGGCGCGAGCCCTGGGTCGGCACGTCGAACATGCGGATGTTCACCTTCGCCGGGCCGTCGAGGATGACGGCGGGCGGACGCGTGCGCTCGGGGAAATTCTTGATGAGGTAGTCCAGCATCGGCCCCCATTCTTCGGCCGGCACCGGCGTGTCGAAATTCTGCATCATGCGCACGACCGTGAGCCAGCCCTCCGGCGTGTAGCCCACGCGGAGACGGTTGATATCGTGGCAGCCGCCGCAGGTATCGGCGAAGCGCTGCTTCATCGGCCCTTCCGGCCATTCCTTCGCGGTGTACTGCGCGTGCGCGGGGATGACCGCGATGAGCGACGCGGCGAGCGCAGAAACAAACCATTTCATGAGGGAACCCCTGGCGATGACATCAGCGGCGCATCGATCTTCGGCCGACCTTGGCGGTTGACGCAGTACCGCGTCAAGAGCCGCACGGAAAGCAGGCCGACACGACGCCTACGCCGCGGGTGTCCGCCAAAACCAGCCCGCGCATAGCGTCTCGAGGAGCGCTCCGACAAGCTCGGCTGCGGCGAAAGCCGGCGCGTTCTCCGGCGCAATGCCGGCGAAGCTGTCCGAGAGGGCGCGCGATCGTAACGGTGGGATTCGCGACGCTTCTCCTGCGGCGTTGTCGCAAACCGTGAAAACAAAATCGAGCGGCGGCGCGTCCGCGCGCGCGAACTCCTTCCCATGATTTCGAACCAAAGCCCGCCGTGTCGTAGCCAGGCCCTTCAAGCAATGCGACCGTGTGCGGATTGACCCGGCCTTGGGCTGACTTCCGGCCGAGTAGGCGCGGAAACGGCCGGCGCCAACCTTGTTCAGTATCGCCTGCGATAATCGAGCGCGCCGGATTGCCCGTGCAAAGGAACAGGGTGTTGAACGGGCGATCGTTCACGATCCTCAGGCCGCGCAACATGCCGAAGCGGGATCTTTTGCGGCCGGATGCGGCTCGCAGCAGGCTTTTGCATGAGCGATCTGTGCGCCGGTCTGAACACCGACGCCGTAATGCGTCGCTTCGCCGGTCGTGTGGAAAGTCTCCCACGCGATTCCGGCCGGGTCATCGATCCATGATTTTTCCGATTTGGCGTAACAGCAGGTCGTCGGCCCCTGTTCGAGGATCGCGCCGCCCGCTTCTCGCAGCCGCGCATAGACCTCCCGCAGCTCGTCCGCGCTTTCAACCTGGATGCCGAGGTGATCGAGTCCTGGCTGGCGGCCGCGGGTCGAGATCGCGAAGTTCACCCGCGGATCATCGAGCATCCATTTGGCATAATCCTCCTTCACGACGGCGGGCGTGGCTGCAAACAGCGCAGAATAGAAGCTGATGGCCTTGCTGACGTCTTCGACGGAAACGTGAACATGCATGCGCTTCATGGCGTCACTCCTTCAGGCTGGGGCCTTTGCGCGTCTTGATTTCGCCGGCGAACAAGCCTCGGGCGCACACTGATCGGCGGCGCCCCGGCAGCAATTTTCGGTCAGGAAAGCGAGCAGCGCGTTCATCGCCTCGAATTGCGCCGCATAGATCATCGAGCGGCCGTCGCGGCGCACGGTGACAAGGCCGGCCATGCGCAAACGGTCGAAGTGAAACGTCAGCGTATTGGGTGCGAGGTCGAGGGCGTCTGCGACCTGCCCCGCCGGCATGCCGTCAGGGCCTGCCGCGACCAGAAGGCGGAAGACCGCGAGGCGGCTCTGTTGAGCGAGAGCGGATAAGGCCGTGACCGCGTCTGTCATTTCCATAATTCAACGAATATAGAAGTATTGGCCGGCGTGTCAAGGTTCACCGGGAGGGGGCATTACGATGGCGGGGGACATCCGATCGGCGCGCGCAACCGCAATGGGGCTGATCGTGTCGGTATGCGCCGCGCAGGTGCTGGTTCAGATCGGCGCGTTCTTCTGGCCGGCCTTGCTGCCCGGCATGATCGCGCGCTGGTCGCTCACCAACAGCGAAGCGGGCTGGATCACGTCGGGCTTCTACGCAGCCTACATCGTCGCAGTGCCGGTGCTCGTGACGCTCACCGATCGCATCGATGCCAAGCGCGTTTATCTGTCGGGCGTCGCTATCACCATCCTGGGACACGCGCTTTTCGCGCTGTTCGCTGACGGGTTCTGGTCGGCTCTTGCGGCGCGCGCCCTGACCGGTATCGGCTGGGCCGGCACTTACATGACCGGCCTCAAGCTTCTCGCCGACAAGGTCGATGGCAAGCTGTTGTCGCGCGCGGCTGCCGGCCACGCG
>JAXDNZ010000327.1:0-2609 GCA_034669185.1 Hyphomicrobiales bacterium | reverse complement strand
CGCGCCCCCGATTGCGACCTCGTATCCCGGCGTCATCGTCGAGGTGCTGCGGATCGGCGAGCGCGCCGACCATGTGGTGCGGATCCGCGACATGCGCGGCGCGGATGGCGCCGGGCTCGCGGTCCTGATCCCCGCCGATCTCTTGCTGCCGCGCATGTCCGCCAGAGGCGGCCCATTTCTCATTCGCGCCCGCGTCGATGCCGGCAGTGGCACGTTGATTGGCGAGCGCGACGGAGAGCGCGCCGAGAACGACGATGACCGCATGACCGCGCGGGTCGGCTCCGAGCGCTTCGACATCGTCGCCACCGCGTCGACGTCGCGCACGCGGCTGCTCGACGGGCATTCCGACCTCGTGATGATCGGTACGGTCGGCACCGGCTCGGCCGCGGCGCTGATCCTCGCGCTGGCGGCGTTCGGCCCATGGCGCCCCCGCGGCGGCAACCCGATCGCCGACCTCGAGCGCGCGATCGAGAACGACGAGTTCGTGCCGTATTACCAGCCGATCGTGGACCTGACGACCGCGCGCGTCACCGGCGCCGAGGTGCTGATCCGCTGGCGCAAGAGCGACGGCACGCTGGTGCCCCCGGCGCAATTCATCCCGCTCGCGGAATCGACCGGGCTGATCGTGCCGATCACCCGCGCGCTGATGCGCCGCGTTTGCGCGCAGGCCGGCAGCGCGATCGGACGCCGCCCGGATTTCTCGATCGGGTTCAATCTCGCGGCGCGCCACTTCAACGACGAGACCGTGGTCGACGACGTGCGCGCGATCATCGGCGCGTCGCCGATCGCACTCACCCAGGTGCTGTTCGAGGTCACCGAGCGCCAGCCGCTCGACAACCTCACCATGTCACGGCGCGTGATCGCGGCGCTGCAGGGCATCGGCATACGCGTCGGCATCGACGATCTCGGCACCGGCCACAGCGGGCTTTCCTACATGCTCAAGCTCGGCGTCGACTTCATCAAGATCGACAAGCTGTTCGTCGACGCGATCGACACCGAGCGCTACTCGACCACGATCATCGAGACGCTGGTCGAGCTCGGCCGCAACATGAACATGGAAATCATCGCCGAAGGGGTCGAGACCTTCGACCAGGTTGCGCATCTGCGCGCGCGCGGAATCCGCAAGGCGCAGGGCTACGTGTTCGCGCCGCCATTGCCGGGTTCCTCGTTCCTGCGCCTGCTCGAGGCGGCCGATCCGCCTGGCGCGGAGCAGACGCGCGCCGCAGCCTGAAGTTCGGCCGCTAAACTATCTGGGTCACTGCACTTTCGGGCCATGGTCCGGCGTGATATCGCGATGCCGCGTTACCATGTTCCGGACCCCGACATGCATATTCGTTCCCTGATCATCGGATCGTTGCCGCTCGCCGTGCTGGCGCTTGCGGCCATGCCTGCCGCCGCGCAGGCGCCGCCCGCGCCGAGTCCCACCGCGGAACCGAGCGAGAAGCCGGTCACGCCGCCGAACGGCATCCGCGTCCTGATGGAGAACGACCGCGTCCGCATGATCGAGTTCCATATCCGGCCGCGCGCCAAGGTGAACGTCGAGGCGCCGGCGAACCGCGAGCGCTTCCTCTATATGCTGACCGATGGGGCGCTGATCCTGGCCCCGCCCGGCCGCGCGCCTTACGAGTTTGCGCTGCACGCGGGCGAAACGGTGTTGTTTCCCGCAGTGTCGCCGACGGTCGAGAACGACAGCGACCAGCCCGTGCGGGCCCTGATGATCGAGTTGAAGCAGCCGACGCGCATTGCATCGGCCGAGCCGCGCGGCAAGCGCCGTTACGCCAAGACGAGCAAACGCGGAAAGCCGTCGGGCAAGAAGCCGAGGAAGAAACGGCGCTAGGGCCTAGCCCGCCGCCTTGATCGCCGCGCCGCTGCCGCCGGCGCGGCGCCGCGCATCGTGGAACGCGATGATGCTGCGCGCGGTCGACGACTTGAGCCGTGAGAAGCCCGAGAACGCGCGGTCGAGATCCTGCGGCGACATCGCACGGCCGGCCGCACGTACCAGGATGCAGTGCGTGGTGCTCCACGAGAAGTCCGCGACCTTGGCGAGGATCACCGCCATGTCGGGGTTGTCGTCGAGCATGGCGCGCTCGACCACATCGATCGTCACTTCGGCCAGCAGCGAGAGCGCGACCGCAGTGTGCTCGAAGTGGCCCATGGCGGCGAAGGTGCAGACCTGGCTCTCATCGAGCAGGCCGGCGCCATGCATCGCCTCGACTTCGGCGCGCGCGCTCGCGTAGTCGGTGGAGGCGCGGCGCGTCGCCGCGCGCAGGCCGCCGTCGATCTCGGCGATCACGTCGCGCACCGTCGCAGCCGTGTCCGGATCGGCGGCGGCAAGCTTCTGGCGCACCGACGAGGAGGCGGCCTCGATCAGCTTGAGCAGATGCTGGCGCGGCAGGTCGCGCCGCAGTCCGACATGGGTTGCGAGTTCCTCGTCGCCGCTCGAGCGCGCGACCAGGGCGCGGAACCCGGCGTTGGAAAACCGTGCGCCCTCGTTCTTGGCGACCGAGCGCACGACCTCGCGATCTCCGCGCACGACGAGCACCTCGGTGACCGCTTCGCTCAACGCGCGGCGTTGCGCGATCGCCAGCATGTGATGCTGGCCGTGCTTG
>JAXDNZ010000326.1:0-11805 GCA_034669185.1 Hyphomicrobiales bacterium | reverse complement strand
GGTGAGCGGCGCCTTGATGGCGGCGGGCTGAAAAACCTGTCCGGCCGAAACCAAGCTCAGCGGGCCGTCGAACAGGCCGGTCGCGATCAATGCGCCCAACGTGACACCGAGGGCGTAGCGCCTGACTGTGGTCATGATGCGCCTCCTTGGACGCAGCCTGTCGCCTCCCCGGCCCGCCGCCTCAACGCGGCGTGTACGGCTTTCGTTCCAGTCACCACGGGCGGCTCCCGAACGGCGGGAAAAGCGGCGCGTCGGCGTAGGCGCGGCGCTGCGCGCCATAGAAGAACTGATCCTGCTGGCGCGAGGCCTCTTCGTGCTGTTTTTCCTGGCGTTTTTGGCGCGCGCGCTCGCGCGCGATGCGGGCTTTTCGCGCCTGCGCGGCCTTGATCTGCTCGGCTTTACGGACCTCGGCGGCGTCGACCTCCGGCGCGGCCGCGGCCGCGGTCTGCAGCGACACGGGTGCGACGATCTGCGGCGGCTCGGGCTTGGTCGGCGACGGCTCGGACACGGGCGTGACCGGCTCGGGCGCAGCCGCGACCACGGGTTCCGGCATGCCCGCGGCGGCGGGTTGCGGCGCGGCGACGATCACCGGCGCGCTCCCGTCGCGCTCGGCGGCCTTGCGGGCGGCTTGCTCGTTGCGCCAGCGCTCGATGATCGAGGCGCGCGCGTCATGGTGCACGACGATGGTCTTGGGGGCGACCGCGGCCACCGCCGGGGTCGGCGGTGCCACCAGGTAATTGACCAGCCAGAGCAGGCCGAGCAGCACGCTGCCGACCACGACGAAATAGCGGAACAGGCTCGGCATTGGCATGGGGCTACCGCGTTCGACGCCGTTTTCTTGATCGATTTGATGCGCAACGCGCGCATGGGCGCGTCGTTCCGCGCCTCTCTGCTCATTCGTCGCAAATGGTGGGGAGAAGGTTCACCTCACAGGCAAAAGCCTGTGATGGGCCGGGGACGTCAGGCCGGCTGGGGCGCGGCGTGGGCGGCCCACTTGCCGGCAAGCGGCAGGAGCAGCGCAAACAGCGCCGGGATCGCCAGCAGGTAGGCGCCGCCGGCGATCACCAGCACGGTCGAGAGGCCGAACGCGGTCGCGATCAGCGGCACCATCGCGGCGCCCAGCACCGAGAAGCAGCCGTTGATGCCCCAGGCCCACAGGAACATGTGGGTCTTGCCGAGCCGCGCCAGCGAGGTCATGCCGATCGGCATCGGGAAGCCCATCAGGAACGCCGGCGGGGCGATCAGCAGAAAGCAAAAGAGCACGCGCCAGCCGTAGGGAAACGTCCCGATCCAGTCGAGCGGGCGGTCGAGCAGGAAGCCATAGGCGATCAGCAGCGCGCCGATCAGGCCGAGGATCACCGGCATGGCGCGGCGCGCGTTCGGCACGAAGCGCTCCGAGACGAGCGCGCCCAGGCCCGAGAACACCAGCATGCCGGTGATCAGGATCGAGGCCGAGACGGTCGCGTTGGAGAGCGCCAGGATGAAGTGCGCGATCAAGCCCACCTCGACCATGATGTAGCCGGCGCCCAGGCACGCGAAATAGATGATGGTGCCGAACTTGCCCGGGTAATGGCTAAAGATCGTGCGCCAGCCGGCGACCACCGGGAACAGCACCAGCGAGAACGCCGCGATGGCGGCGATCGCCAGCGTCGCCCACAGCAGCAGATAGCCCCACTCGTCCTGGAACAGGTCGAGCCGGTCGACGATCTTTGGCAGGTCTTGCGGCTTCACGTAGGCGGCGAAATAGGGCCGGTCGTTGGTGAGCGGTCGCGCGTCGAACACATAGCGCGACGCAAGCTCGTCGAAGCCGCCGTTGACGAGCGTGTGCCACACCGCGCGGCCGACCGCGGTCGCGGGCAGCACCGGGCCTTCCTCCGCCGCCGGACTGTCGGTCGCGACGCGGCCAGGTTCATCGCCGCCGGGTGGCGGCTCCTCGGCCGGGTTGTCGCCCTCCTGGGTGAAGATCTGCTTCCTGTAATCCTCCAGCACCTTGTCGATGCGCGCGGGGTCGTAGGGGATGCCCGGGTAATAGATCGCGTCGAACGACATCTGCCGCGTGTGCTCGCGCAGCGTCGCGATCTCCTCCGGCGTGAAGCCGTCGCGCTTGTAGAGCACGGTCGCGGTCGAGAGATAGGCCGAGGTGGCGAAGAATTTCTGCGAGATGTCTTGATCGAGGTCGCGCGCGGCCTGCGCCATCGTGGCGTAAAGCTTGAGCACGGATTTCGGCGGCTCTTCCTTGTTCCACAGCGTCACCGAGAGCACGCCGGAGGGGTTCAGCGCGCGCATGTAGCTCATCATGGCTTCGCGCGTGTAGGCGAACTTCTCCACGATCGCGAACCCGCCCGGGTTCGACAGGCCGGCGGAGTCCGCCAGGCTGAGATCGATGACGTCGTAGCGCTTGTCGGTGCGGGCGAGATAAATGCGGCCGTCGTAGTCGATCACGCCGAGCTTCTTGTTGCGCAGGATATCGCCGGTGAAATCGCGCAACGTCTTGTCCTCGCGGAACGCGCGCAAGATCTCAGGATTGCCTTCCGCGACGGTGACGCTTTTCGAATCGGTCTTGAGCGCGATCGCGGTCGAGAGCCCGCCGCCGAACTGCACCACGAAGGTGTCGGGCTCTTTCTTGATCAGGTACGGATAGATCATCGGCAGGTATTTGAAGTACGCGGTCTGCTCCGCCGTCAGGTCGCGGATCACGCCGCTCGGGCCGTCGCCGTCGATGTAGAGGCCGAGATAGGCGTTCGCCGGCATTTCCTTGAGATTGAACGCGGCGTTGTCGGACAGTCCGGGCGCGAAGTGCAGATATGAGCTGCCGTAGACCTCGAGATGACCGAACGGCGAAGACCGCGCGTAGACCTGCGTCGAGTCGGGGAATTTGCGCGCGTAGGCGACGCCCTTGTAGTCGGACACCGCGAGCTTCGGGATGCCGAAATACGCCGGCAGCCCGTGGTGCGCGGCAACCGACAGCACCGCGATCGCGACCAGCGCCCAGATCAGCGGCCGCGACACCAGCGCGGTGAACCAGAGCACGCTGCCGGCCGCCCAGAGCGCGAGCGGCACGCCGACCAGGTCCTCCGGATGGAGAAAGTACATCGCCGGCAGGAACAGCAAGCCGCACAGGCCGGAGCCGACGAGGTCGGCGAAATAGACCCGTCCGAAGATACGCTGCGCCCGTAAAAACACCGCGCCCAGGAAGGCGGCCCCGCACAGGAACGGCAGGAGGAAGAGCATGAAGTTGGCGAACAGCCGCCACTTCTGCATCGGGTCGGAGACGAGGAAGATCGCGTTGAACGGCACCTGCTGCGCCAGCAGGTTGCTGGCAACCATCAGCGGGCCGAACAGCAGCAGCGCGCCCGCCGCGACGCCTTCCCAGTGTCGCTCGAACCAAGTCTTGGCGACGCACATCACCGCGCTGGTCAATCCAAAGCCCAGCATCGCGAGACTGACGACGAGCGACCCGAAATGCGCCCAGCTCCCGACCGAGAACGTCCGCATGATGCCGATCTGCAGCGCGATCACGGCGCCGGCGATCAGTCCAACCGCGAGATAGATCAGCGGCATGCGCGGCAGATCGCGCGCGAATGCGGCAGGCGCGTCGGTGTGCGTCATGGGCAGCGACTACTTTGCAATTTGGCCGACCGGGTGGCTCCCACCCGATCGTTGTGCGGTCGGCCGCGGATGAGGTCCGGGCTCAATTGTTGTGCGTGCCCTTGATCACGTCGCCTTCGAGCTTGGTGAAGGGCACGAACGCGACCGGCTTGCCGTTGAAGATGTCGGAGCGCGCGATGTTGACGGTGCCGTCGGCGGCCTGGTTCTTGACCACCTTGAGCACGCGCTGCGCGCCGGGCGCGCCGACCGGGATCACCATGATGCCGCCGTTCTTGAGCTGCTTGAGCAGCGGCGGCGGCACGTGATCGATGCCGCAGGTCACGATGATCTTGTCGAACGGCGCCATCTCCTCCCAGCCGTAATAGCCGTCGGCGTTCTTGGAGGTGATGCTCTTGTATTCGGTGTAGCCGCGCGCGATCAGCGCGTCATAGATGCCGCGCGTGCGCGCCGCCAGCGGCTTGATGATCTCGATCGAGAACACCTTGTCGGTGAGGTTGGCGAGATAGGCCGACTGGTAGCCCGAGCCGGTGCCGATCTCGAGCACCTTCTCGCCGACCTTCGGGTCGATCACGTTGGTCATGCGGCCGACGAGGTGCGGCCCCGAGATGGTGACGCCATACCCGATGTCGAGATAGGCGTGTTCGTAGACGCGGTTCATGTTCTGCTTGAGCGCGAACTCCTCGCGCGGCGTCATCAGGAAGGCGCGCTTGTTGCGGTCGTCCCACAAGTCGCGATTGGCCACCAGCGCCAGGTAGCGGCTCCAGCGCGCGTTGAGGTATTTCGGGTCCTCGCCGCGGTTGGCCTGCATCCATTTGACGTAGTTCGCCACGTTGTCCATCGGGGGCATCGTGTCGAAGCTGTAGGGGGTCGGCACGTTGGCCTGCGCAAAGCCGCCGAGTCCGCCGCTCGCCGCAGCCGCTGCGGCGCCCGTCAGAAAAGTCCGTCGATCCATGGTTGTTGCTATCCGCGTCGCCATTGTGTTGCGGCGCACTATTCAATCGCCACAACGGCTTTTGCAAGGCAATTCAGTCGGTACGCGAGGTCGGCCAGCGTGGCGGCGGGGACGGAGATTCCGGCTCTGGCGCCGGACTGGGCAGGACCGATTTCGGCCGCGGCTTCGGCATGCGCGCCACGTAATTCGGGTCGCGCGGAGCCGGACCCGCGACGGCTGGCGGATGGGCCTCGGCCGGACGCGGCACGCGGGCGAGGATTACCCGCAGCGGATCGGCCGCGAAGGCCTGGGTGACAAACCCCATGTGCAGGTCGTAGGCGGCTTTGTCTCTCTCCTTTTGTTCGGCCGCCTTCTGCTCTGCGGCCTTCTGTTGCTCTGCGGCTTTCTCTTCGGCGGTTTTCGACTCAGCGCCCGCCTGCGCGGTGCCCTTCTGCTCCGTCCTGTGCGGCGCGAACTTGAGCGGGACCGAGACGAAGGAGACCGTGCCCGGCTCGAGCCGTCGCGGCAGGGCCGTCGTGTAGGGCAAATTGTCTTCCCGCATCTGCTTTTGCAGCGCCTGGTTCAAGCCGGCTGTGAAGTCGGTATGCACACTGATGAAGAACATGTCGGGCTTGCGGGCCATCCAGCCGCGGAACCGGTCGACCTCGCCGTAGAGCGCGTCGAGCAGGACCAGCCCCTGCACGCGATCCTCGACGTCGCCGACCTGCAGCGAGAACGCGGCCGGCAGGTAGCCGCCGCTGTAGGCGACCAGCACCACCGGCGCCTTCTCGAAGGCCGGCTTGTGGCGGTCGCCGCCGGCCATCTGCGCGAGCTCGGCGGCAGCCTCGTCGAGGAAGGCGCGGAACACGCCCGGCTCCCAGAATCGCCCGGCGCTGGAGTCGAACGCATCGACGGCGAATTGCGGCGCGACCAGCACGGTGTTGCGTCCCGAGTCGAGCACTTGCCGCGTCACCTGCTGGCGCAGATGCACGTCGCGCTCGAGCTTGGCGCCATTGCCGTGGAAGAACACCACCATCAGCACCGGCTTTGCGGGATCGAACCCGCGCGGCAGCGCGAGCAACACGCGCTGGTCCGAATAGGTCTTGTCCTGCCAGTAGATCGTTCCGCTGCGCGCCGTATGGCCCTTGCGTTCGCCCTCGACGGCATCGAGGAAGCGCACGCCTTTTTCGGGGATCTCGCCGTCGAACGGGAATGGCGAGGTACGGAAGGGGACGAGGCGCATCTTCATGGTGTGAAGCACCGGCGTTGCCTTCGCGGCCGCGCGTTCTGCTGCGGCGGGTCCCGGCGTGAAGCCCAGCAGGCACAGAACCGCGCCGGCCGCGACCGCCACACTGCGCCGCGCTGCGCCCTGCCTGTCCCGCGTTGCCAACCGATTCTCCCAAGCTGCGACCGTGGGCCCGATAGATAGCGCAAAAGCAGCCGCGCTTGCCAAGACGCGCGTCGAGGCGTCGTTGAATGCGCGCGAATCGCATGCGACATTTCAGTCGCAGGTAGCAGAAATCTGGGAGTAGCGACTTTTGCCGCTTGGTTGGCAGCGTATCGGCAGGCGATAACTCTCATCGACGCGGGGCGATACGCAATCATGCGGGACGTGGCATACGCGGCGCTGGTGGTCGGCCTGTCGCTGGCACTCGCTCCGGGCGCGCGGGCGGCGGGCGAAATCATTCTCGGCGACAGCATCGGCGCCGGGGTGAGGGACGCTTCGGGCAATGAGGGCCCGGCGATCAAGAACCTGCATATCCGCGACAAGGCGGTCATCACCCAGATCAAGAACGTACCCGCCGACGCCAGGGCCTTCCTCTTCCTCGGCACGAACGACGCCAGGGAAGGTTCGCTGCGCGGGATCGACACGGCGATCGACAATATCGTGCGCGCCGCCCAGGACGGTCGCGTGAAGCTGGTCTGGATCGGGCCGTCCTGCGTCAACAAGACATGGGACCAGAAAATTGCCCAGCTCGACACGATTCTCGCCACCCGCCTCGCACCGACCTCGGTGCAATATGTGAGCATGCGCGCCGAGAAGCCGAAGCTTTGCCCGGCCAGCCTCAAGGGCGACGGCGTGCACCTGACGGACGCCGGCTACAAGCAGATCTGGAGCATGGCATTCGCAGCCGCCGAGACCGGCCGCACCGCCGCCGGGACCGTGGCGCCGGTTGGGCCGCAAGCGGCGGTTGCTCCCACGCCCGACGCGTCTCAGCCGGCAACGCCTCCCCCGCCCGCAGCTCAGCCGCCCGCACCTCCTCCGCCCGCAGCGGTTCAGCAACCCGCACCTCCTCCGCCTGCCCCGGTTCAGCAGGCCGCGCCGCCGGTTCAGCAGGCCGCGCCGCCGGCGCAGCCGACGCCACCTCCTGCGCCTGCGGCGGCTCAGAAACCCGCGCCGCCTGCGGCGGTACCTCAGACTCGGAGCGCGACGCCCGCCTCACCCGGTCCGCCTCTGCAAACGACAGTGACCCAGCCACCCCAACCGCGACCGACGGTCCGTCCGTCGGTCGAGCGGAGCCGTGTCGTCACGATCGTCAGAGAGCCGATCAGGATCGTGGTCACGCCCTTCGTGCGGTCGCGCGGCGGCCCCATCCGTATCGCGCTTGGGCTAGGCCCTGACCCCTACCTCGAACCGCCCTTCCCGCTGCGGCGGCGCTGACCGGCCAACGGCGTGCCCGGCCGCGCATGTGTCCCAAACCGCAATCGCGGTTCCTCGCCGCGCAACGTCAGGACGTTGCCGCGACGCACGGTCCGGACGACGTCACGGACCGCGTCCTGTGGCATTGCGGTCGCAGGCGGCAAAAAATCTCGGAATGGCCGTTTTTAGCCCTTTGTTAAGCATGAAACGGTAGGCGATAACGGATCGAGGCCGGTCGGTTTTCGGGACAAATGCATGCGAAAAATCAAATGCGCGGCGCTGACGGCCGGTGTGCTGCTGACGTGCGCCGGAAACGTGCAGGCGGCGGGTGAACTCGTTCTCGGCGACAGCCTCGGTGTCGGCGTGAAGATGGCTTCGGGCCGCACCGGACCCGCCAAGCTCAGCGTGTTCATCCGCAACGACAAGGTGATCAGCCAGTTCGACAGCGTGCCCGAGGGTGCGACCGCCTTCCTGGTGCTCGGCACCAACGACTCGGCCGGCTCGGTGAAGGGTCTCGAGACGTATATCGACAACATCGTGCGGACGGTCGAGAGCCGGAAGATCAAGCTCGTCTGGATCGGGCCGCCCTGCGTGCGCAAGGCGTGGGACAGGAACTCGCGCGAGCTCGACGCGCTGCTGACCGCCCGCCTCGCCTCGACCTCGATCAAGTATGTGAGCACGCGCTCAGACGCCGCGCTCTGCTCCGGCCAATATACCGGTGGCGACGGCGTGCATCTGAACATGACCGGCTACGGCATGCTGTGGCACAAGGCCCGCGTCGCGGCCGGCCTGCCCGACAGCGAGGACCGGCCAATCAGGGTCGCTACCGTCAAGCGCAAGCCGAAGCCGTCCTCGGACACCACGGGGGCCATCCGGCGCACGGCCGTCGCGGACGCGACCCCGCGCAGGAAACGGCAGGTCGAACCCGAGCCGTTCAGCTTCTTTTCCTTCTTCCGGCGCAGCAACTGACGGCTTGTTCCCGTCCCGACCTGGAGAGGAAAGTGGCGACGCCACTGCCTCGCCTTGTTTGGTTGTTTCTAATTGCGTGAAATCCCCCCTGTCGTGGTGTCAGGATGTCGTGCCGTCGTCGCCCTTGCGGGCGGATGAAGTCCTTGGCTTTGCTCGCGGCGTTCTGCGGCGCGCTTGCGCTCACCGCCGTGGCGGCGCGTGCGGAAGGCAAGGTCAAGATCGCGCTGGTCGGGGATTCCTCGGCGGACGGATTGTGGGGCGGCATCACACGGATCGTGACGCGCGACGCGTGCCTCAAGGAGCAGCTCGAGATCCTGCGCCTCGCCAAGAACGGCACCGGGCTGACGCGGCCGGAAAAGATGGACTGGGTCGCCGAGGTCGGCCGCATCGCCGAGAAGGACAAGCCCGCGCTCTTCGTGATCTCGCTCGGCCTCAACGACCGCCAGAGCATTGTCGCCGCGGGACAGACCACCGCGCTCGACTCGCCGCAGTATGGCGAGCGTTATCAGGAGCGGGTCGCCGACATGATCAAGGCCGCATCCGGCGCGGGCGTCATCTGGGTTTCGCTGGCCGCGATGCGCGAGGCGCCGGCCAATGCCGATGCGCTCGCCAAGAACAAGCTGTTCGCCGCCGCCGCCGCGGCGACGGGCGCGCAATTTGTCGACCGGCGCACGTTCAACCTTGTTGGCGGCGACACGTTCAACTCGTATGGTCCCGACAAGTCCGGTTCCATGATCCAAATCCGGCAGGCGGACGGCGTGCACTTCACGCCGGCAGGCGAGGACATGGTTGCAGCCGAACTGTTGCCCAAAATCCTCGGCAATCTGCGCCAGCGCAATGTTCCAGGGATGGCCACGTGCCAGAAATAACGCGAGGCGGCAGCTGACGATGCGGCGCCACCGCCCACACGCCAATGTGGCCGCGGGAATTGTGGCTTGTGTCGCGCTCGCTCTGCTTGCGCCGGGGGCGCGCGCGGAGGATCCCGCTTCGCCCGATTTCGAGACGCGCTGGATCGAGACCATGAGTGCGGTCGCGCCGCGCGCGCCGGCCGAGGACCCGCGCCGCCACCGCCGCGGCACCAAGGAGCCGCCCGGCCTCGTCATCCTTCAACTCGGCGACAGCCATACGGCGGCCGATTTCTTCACCGGCGAACTGCGCAGGCGTCTTCAGGCGCTCTACGGCAACGGCGGCGCCGGCTACATGACCGCCGGCAAGCCGCACGCCGGGGTGCGCTCCTCGACCTTCAAGATCACGGCCTCGCCCGGCTGGACCTACAAGTCGCTGTTCAAGGCGACCGACCCGGGCGAATTCTGGCTCTCCGGTTACAACGCGATCGCGTCCGAGGCCGGACAGACCATCACGCTCGAGTCCGAACAGGCGGTGCCGTTCGACGCGGTCGAGATCGAGACGGTGCGCCAGCCCGGCGGCGGCGCGATCGACATCAAGCTCGATGGCCGCTCGGAGAGCCGCTACGATCTTCGGGCCGACACCTCGGAACTGATCGTGATCCGCCTCGATCCGCAGCGCGGTGCGACCGACAAGGTCAAGCAGATCGCCATCACCACGACCGACGGCGGGATCGTCAATATCGCCAGCGTGTCGGTCTACCATCGCCGCTCGGGCCTTGCCTACAATGCGGTCGGCTTCCCCGGCGCGCAGATTTCGCTGCTCGAGAAGTTCGACGAGCGCGTGCTCGCGAGCGAACTGCGGCGCATCTCGCCGCAGATCGTCGTGCTCGCCTTCGGCACCAACGAGGCCTTCCGCGAGGAACTCGACCCGGTGGCCTATGCCAACCTCTACGAGCGCACGGTGACGCGCATCCAGTCGGTCCTGCCCGGCACGATCATCGTCGTGGTCGCGCCGCCCGACAGCCGCCAGCGCAGCGGCGACAAGTCCGGAGCCTGCGGCGACGGCGCCTGGCGCGCGCCGCCGCAGCTCGCGCGGGTGCGCGAGATCCAGGAGGAGATTGCCAAGCGGCACAAGCTTGTATACTGGAACTGGGCTTCCATCATGCCCGAGGAATGCGGCGCGCACCGCTGGGCCACGATGTCTCCGCCGCTGATGGCGAAGGACCACGTCCACTTCACGATCGACGGCTATAAGAAAAGCGCGGACGCGTTTCTCAACACGCTGATGCCGATCATCAGGGAGCTTCGGTCGCGAAGCAATGTTGTTTCCAACAATTGAATTCGCGGTTTTCTTCGCACTCGTCTTCGCGGTTTCCTGGGCCCTCAATTCCTACAATACGACGAAGAAGTCGTTTCTCGTTCTCGCGAGCTATTTCTTCTACGCGTTCTGGAAGCTCGCCTATGTGCTGGTGCTGTTTCTCAGCTCGACCGCGAACTACGGCCTCGCCCTGCTGCTCGGCCGGATGGCCGACGGGCCGTTGCGCCGCCTCGTGTTCTGGATCGGGGTAGCCGGCAATCTCGCCGTGCTCGGCGTGTTCAAGTACTACGACTTCTTCGTCGCCGAGACCATGAACGCGCTGATGAAGGTCGGCATCGGCGTGAGCCTGCCGTTCCTCGAGCTCGGCATTCCGGTCGCGATTTCGTTCCTCACCTTCCACGCGCTCTCCTACATCATCGACGTCTACAACCGCCGCATCGAGCCGACGACCTCGCTGGTCGACATCCTGTTCTACATCTCGTTCTTCCCGCACCTCGTCGCCGGCCCGATCGTGCGCGCGCGAGATTTTCTGGCGCAGACCGTGCACGTCTCGCGCCCCGCCGACATCAGGCTGGGCGAGAGCGTCCTGCTGATCCTCGGCGGGTTGTTCAAGAAGGTGATCGTCGCGAACTACATCTCGACCGACTTCGCCGACGGCATTTTCGCGAACCCGTTCGCGTATTCGAGCCTCGACCTGCTGCTCGGCATGTATGCCTATGCGGTGCAGATCTATTGCGACTTCTCCGCCTATACCGACATCGCGATCGGCATTGCGTGCCTGCTCGGCTATCGCTTTCCGCAAAACTTCAACCAGCCCTACCGTGCGCTCTCGGTCACGGAGTTCTGGCGCCGCTGGCACATCACGCTGTCGAGCTGGCTGCGCGACTATCTCTACATCCCGCTCGGCGGCAACCGGAAGGGCCGCGTGCGCACCTACGTCAACCTGATGGTGACCATGCTGCTCGGCGGCCTGTGGCACGGCGCGAGCGGACATTTCGTGCTCTGGGGCGGACTGCATGGCGCGGCGCTCGCGGTCGAGCGGTTCTTCGGCGTCGGCCACGGCCCGCGCCGCGTGCCGGCATGGCTCGCGTGGCTCCTCACCTTCCACTTCGTATGCATCACCTGGGTGTTCTTCCGCGCTCCGACGCTCGAATCCGCGCTCGCCTATCTCGGCAATATGGCAAGCGGCGACAAGTTCACGAGCACCACCATGACGTGGTGGGTCGCGCTGATGTTGCTGATCGGCATGGCGACGCAATTCTGGCCGCATCACTGGTTCGACAAGGCGGCCGCCGCCTATGATCGCGCCTCGCTGCCCTTGAAGATCGCGATTCCCGTAGTCGTGATCTTTCTGATCGCGGTCGCGGCGCCCGGCGGCATCCCGCCGTTCATCTACTTTGAGTTCTGAGGCCCACATGGAAACACCCGGACACGACATCAACTCCCTGCCGGGCTCCGGACTGCCGCTGCGCGTCACCGCGATCGTGGT